>NZ_JBGSXF010000142.1:0-7727 GCF_041751555.1 Persicitalea sp.
CTTGTGGTACGGGCTTCCAGCCCGTCCTTTGCATGGGTAATACTTTCAATGAAGCGTTATCTACCCTAAACGGGCTGGAAGCGGCAAAGGCCGTCCGACCATACCACATAACGTCCTGTTTCATCAAGTTGTCATAAAAAATGCTGGAAATTACGCTCGAAGAGCTTTACGATATTTATTTGAAGAATCCGCTGGTCTGCACTGACACGCGGAAAATTACGGAAGGCTGTCTGTTTTTTGCCCTGAAAGGCGATAATTTCGATGGCAATGCTTTTGCCCAAAAAGCCCTGGAAAGTGGGGCCTCCTACGCCGTGGTAGACGATTTTTCGGTCGTTAAGGATTCTCGCTTTTTAATGGTGGACGACGTTCTGGCCTCTTTACAGGAACTAGCCAAACACCACCGCAGTACCTGGGACATTCCAGTTATCGCCCTGACGGGTTCAAATGGCAAAACTACCACGAAGGAACTCATTGCAGCTATTCTTGCCAAAAAGTACCGCACCAATGCCACTGTCGGTAACCTCAACAATCACATAGGCGTGCCGCTCACGCTATTGTCTATTCACCCGGATGAGAACACGGTAGCGGTAATTGAAATGGGTGCCAACCACCAGCAGGAAATCGCCTTTCTGTGCAGTATTGCCCAACCGACGCACGGGCTTATTACTAACATTGGCAAGGCGCATCTCGAAGGTTTCGGCGGCATCGCGGGCGTCAAAAAAGGCAAAGGCGAACTCTACACCTACCTTTCCAAGAAAAAGCGGGTCGTATTTGTCAATGTGCAGGACGACACGCTGATGGAAATGGTGAGCAAGAAACACGCCTTTGGCGAAATCGTTTTCTACCGCACCGCCAGTTCGGAAGTGAATCCGACGCTGGTCAAAGAAACGCCGTTCGTCATTTACGAAAATCAGGAGCAGCAAACTATTGTCACACACTTGCCAGGTAAGCACAATTTTGACAACATCTGCGCCGCCCTAGCCATCGGCCATTACTTCGAAGTACCCGGCGAAGCCGCGCACCGCGCCATCTCCGACTACCAGCCCGACAACAATCGCTCACAGGTAATCGAAAGAGGCAGTAACACCATCACGCTCGATGCCTACAATGCCAATCCCAGCTCCATGCGGGCGGCCATCGAACACTTCACCCGCAGCGACGCCCCACGCAAGTTGCTGATTCTGGGCGATATGCTGGAATTGGGCAATGAAGCCGCCGCCGAGCACTTAGCTATTGGTCAATTAGTCGCCGAGGGCAAGTTCGACATTGTAATTCTGACCGGGCCGCTCATGCAACACGCCCTGCCCGCCTTGCCCAAGGCGTACTACATTCCCGATAAATTCTCTCTGCACAACTGGCTTATGGATCACCCGCAGGAAAACACGCACATCCTCATCAAAGGCTCCCGAGGCATGGGGCTGGAGAGTGTCGTCCAGTTTTTGTGAAAATGTGGTACGCGCCGGTGCGCCGGCGCGGTTCCAGCCCGTCGTTAGCAAATGATTCTTTTTAGAAATCGAGTTCTCGGCGAAAGACGGGCTGGAAGCCCGTACCACATCTACTTTCGAGTAAACCAGCAGACGGAAGGTATTTTGTTAAAATATTCAGTCAAAACCAACCTTTCCCCCACTCCATAAACTTTTCAAAAAATCATGAAAAAAGAAATCACCCGTATCGACGTAGGCTCCGCAGCCCTAATGTCGGGGGCCGTGATGGCGCTCCTCAGCCTTGTATTCATCTTTTTCTTCTTTCTAATTTTTTCTCTGCCGTTTGCGAACACCAGTCTTGGTGGCTACGAGAGAGGATTAATATTTGGGGGCGGGGCTATTATGCTGATTTTTGTCCCGATCATTTACGGGGTTATTGGGATCGCTTCGGGAGCCCTCTCAGCGGTCATTTACAATTTTATCGCTGGACGCATAGGTGGCGTAAAAGTTTATGTTAAAGACTGATTTAAGAAGATCAAACTGCTAAAAAAGCAAAAGCCACTGGATGATTCCAGCGGCTTTTTGCTTTAAAATTCGGGTAAAAAATCAAAACCTTTACAATCCGAACGCCTCTTTGATCTTGTCCACAAAATCAAGTTTCTCCCAGGTGAAAAGTTCGACTTCCATTTCCTTTTCCGTGCCGTCGGCCCCTTTGAAGCTTTTCTTGACTACTTCGTTGACGCGCCCCATGTGGCCGTAAGCCGCCGTTTCGGAGTAAATCGGGTTACGTAGTTTCAGGCGTTCCTCGATGGCGTAAGGACGCATATCGAAGATTTTTTCGATTTCGCGGGCAATCTGTCCGTCATTCATATCGACCTTCGCCGTGCCTTTGGTGTCCACAAAAAGCCCGCAGGGCTTGGCCACGCCGATGGCGTAGGAAACCTGCACTAGTACCTCGTCGCAGAGTCCAGCGGCAACCATGTTTTTGGCGATGTGCCGCGTAGCATAAGCCGCTGAACGGTCCACTTTGGAAGGATCTTTGCCCGAGAAAGCACCGCCGCCGTGCGCCCCTTTACCGCCGTAAGTATCGACGATAATCTTGCGGCCCGTTAAGCCGGTATCTCCGTGCGGCCCGCCGATGACGAACTTTCCGGTGGGGTTGATATAGTAGGTAATACTGTCGGTAAAGAGTTCTTGCATTGCTTCCGTCAGCTTTTCTTTCACGCGGGGGATGACAAAAGAAATGACGTCAGAATTGATTTTTTCCAACATATCCTTCTCGCTGGCGAAGTCGTCGTGCTGAGTCGAAACCACAATGGTGTCGATGCGCTGCGGCACATTGTCGTCGCTGTACTCGATCGTCACCTGTGCCTTGGCATCAGGCCGCAGGTAAGGGATGAGTTCGGGTTCATTGTTACGAATATTAGACAGCTCTTTCAATATGCTGTGCGCCAGATCCAGCGCCAGCGGCATGTAGTTTTCGGTTTCGCTGGTCGCGTAGCCAAACATCATGCCCTGGTCGCCCGCGCCCTGGGCGTTGGCTTTGGCCTCGAAATCCTGGCTTTCCGCCGCACGATCCACGCCCTGGTTGATGTCCGCGCTCTGGTCGTGAATGGCCGACATCACGCCGCAGGAGTTGGCCTCGAACATATACTCGCTCTTGGTGTAGCCGATTTTGCGGATTACTTCCCGCGCAATCTTCTGCACGTCGAGGTAAGTGCTGGTCTTGACTTCTCCGGCCAGTACCACCTGTCCGGTGGTAACGAGGGTTTCGCAAGCTACTTTGCTGCTGGGGTCCCAGGCCATAAAGTTATCGATGAGGGCGTCCGAAATCTGGTCGGCTACTTTGTCGGGGTGTCCTTCCGACACGGATTCCGAAGTGAACAGGTAAGGCATTTTTTTGAGTGATGAATGATGAATGATGAATTACTGGAATGCAGGCTGTAAAAACGAATGTGCTGGAACCGCATTGGGCGATACTGATTGGCGAATCCAGGAAGCGGGGCGGGAGAAGTGAACTTTTTTTGGTTTGATACCCACATCGTTCCTTTACCACCGTGGTGTTCAAGCCCGGTTGGCGCTTCTCCTCCGAAGCTTCTGGATGCCGGTGCAAAATTGATTTTTTTTTAGAAATTAACCAAACGCGCTAGAATCTCTTTATCAGCGTATCGACCATTCCTTTGGTGAAGGCCCAGAGCGGCACAGTAGACATGATGCGCAGTTCGTCAGCGAAGGAGGCCTTACCATCCATGAAAGTGAGAAGTTTAGGCGTAAGATTTTTTTTATAAAGGTGCGTAAATATGACTTCCCCGGAGTGGCGTTCCCGCAACAAAACATTTAGTAGTGTACTGTCCATAAGCCGCTTGAACCAGGAGTGCAATGTCGCTTTTGGTGGTGAGGGTTCGCCCGTAGTCAGGATTTGACTCACTAGTTCCTGCGTGAGCCACTGCGTACGCTTAAAGGCGTAACCCGACGAAGCCTTGACGTAGCCGCCCGAAGTACCGATCCTAATGACGCGACTATCGCGAGGGGTTTCGGGAAGCTCGTCGGTCATAGGAATCACCCCAAATTCCTCGTGGTGGATCTCGAAATCCTGAATATTCAAGACATCACGAATGTATGTATGCAGCTCGCGGTCGTATTCGGCTGGTTCCAAAAGTTTGTCGGAGAAGACTGTGTACTCCACGAAGGCCCGTTTCTCGTCCACTGGCAATACGTAGCTAAACCGTACGCCCAGGCCGGTTTGCGCTATGCGGTAGTCCATCATAATTGGCACGTCGGGATCGAAGGAAGGCTGCGGAGTGGATATTTCCCATCCTTTAAAATGCTGGAGCATATTCTCCCGCTTCTTGTTGTCGAGCCGCAACGAAGTGACGCTGTCGAAGACGTAATCGGCGATGAACTGTCCGGCTTCGGTAATGACGAAGCCGCCGTCGGCGGTACTGGTTAGGCGTCCAACGTTCGTTTGCAGAAAGGTAATGTTAGGGTTGGCCGCAAGGTCGGTCTTAACGAAATTGTAAAAATCAATTCCCCGAATCCACTTGTAGGCATAATTGCCCAAGTCGAGTTTCTTTTCAAAACCGCCACTCCCATAAAAGTAAACTTCCGGCCATTTTCGGAAAACAATCGGGTCAAACGGGCTTTCCCGGTCTGTTTCCCAGAAGCACCAGGTGCGATCGTTTTTGTTTTTTTCGTCCCTGTCGAGAATCAGGATCTGCTTGTTGCGTAGCACCGACTGATTCATATAATAAGCCAGACTCAGTCCCGCCAAGCCACCTCCCGCAATGATGTAGTCGTAACGTTTCATAGGGAGTGGTCGGCTATGGTCTTTTGGGTTCTTCTTTGAATCATCTCGTCAGTCGGGCAAAAATTAAAAGCCCATGTCAAGAGAGGACAAGGGCTTTTTCAAAAACATATAAGGCAAAATTTAGATCGGCACGTTAACGTGGCGTTCGGCGTGGTAGCTGGAACGAACAAGCGGGCCGGATTCGACATATTTCAGACCCCTACGCAAGCCTTCTTCGCGGTACATGTCGAACATCTCGGGCGTGATCCACTCGATCACTTCATGATGCATTTTGGTAGGTTGCAGGTATTGGCCGAGGGTCAAGATGTCGAGACCGTGGGCTGCCAGGTCATCCATCGCCTTAAACATCTCTTCTTTGGTTTCCCCTAAGCCGAGCATAATGCCTGACTTGGTACGCTGCTTCGCCTCCTTTGTGCGACGGATTTGTTCCAAACTACGCTCATACTTGGCTTGCGGGCGTACGCCCCGGTAAAGGCGTTCGACAGTTTCCACATTGTGCGAGACTACCTCCTGCCCGCCCTCGATCATGCGAAAGAGTGCGTCCCAGTTATTTTTCACGTCGGGAATCAGTGTTTCTATCGTCGTCGCGGGGCTTTGCTCCTTTACCTGCCGCACGGTTTGGTACCAGATTTCGGCGCCCCGGTCTTTCAATTCGTCGCGGTTGACAGAAGTGATGACGGCGTGCTTGACGCCCATGAGTCGAATAGCTTGGGCTACGCGCTGCGGCTCGTCGGTGTCGTACTCGGGCGGACGGCCCGTGGCTACGGCGCAGAAGCTACAGCTGCGGGTGCAGACGTTGCCCAAAATCATAAAAGTGGCCGTACCCGCGCCCCAGCACTCGCCCATGTTGGGACAACTACCGCTTTCGCAAATCGTGTGTAGCTTATAGGTATCGACCAATTGCCGCACTCGCAGAAAATCGGGGCCGGCGGGTAGTTTTACGCGTAGCCAGTCAGGGCGTTTTTTGCGCGGAGAAGGAATGACGGGGAGTTCGATCATTAAAGTACAGAATGCTTTCTTGCCATGTTTTCATTAAAACCCGTGCAGAGTCAAACTTGTTAGCTAAAATTTTTGCTCTACTTTTTCAGTCCATAATACAGCGTCACAAAGCCAGAGGTGAAAAAGCTGCGGTTTTGGGCCTGGGGCATAATGATGATTTGACGGGAGAAGGCTTCGGTCACAAAGCCAATTTCGATGCCCGTCATATTCTCGCGGAAGGCGCTCAATTCGAAACTGAGGGCAGCCTTGAGGTGCAAGCCCGGAACGATTTTTGACTTATCGAAGCCTTTAAAGAAGCCTCCCGCACCAATAATGTCGCCTGGCAAGTCGGGCGTATACGGCACCGAAGTCACGACACCCGCGCGGGGTTGAAGCTGTACATAATAAGGCTTTTCAATGCCAATCGAAGGCCCCGCGGCCAGAATGCCACTGATAGAAATCCCTTCATTGGAGTGGCGGTTATAAAACATAAGTTCACGGCCGTACTCGGGCCGCAGAACGAAAAGGTAATTCTGTTTACCATAGGTCAGCCGGGAGCCATTGCCGGGGTAAGGCGACGAAAACTCCTTGGGATGTTTTACATTGACCGCTTCAAGGGCCAGGTACCGAAACTGTTGCTTACCGAAAAGCGTCCCGGATATGGATTTGGAACTACGTACCACCACACCGCCCAGCAAGCCAGAGTTAGTGTTAGTGGTAACGCCGCCCGAAATGAGTGAGTTGTAAGTTTCTATGTCGGTGTCAGCTTCGCCGCGCCTTTGCGCCCAACCTACAGTTGTAAGCAAAAGGCACAGGCTGCCGAGCAATAAGCATTTTTTATTCAGCATGATATTTGAATTCCGGGAAAAGTGTTTCGAAGGGTGAAAATAGAGAAATTTGTTTAATTCTTGATTTCCCACGCTCCTTCTTAACGGTTTTTTATAATTTTATGTTCTTCTCACTAACCAGAAACTCATGCCGACGATCAAAACCGACTACTTAGGCGAACTACGTACTCAAGCCGTTCACCTTCAATCGGGAACCCAAATTCTTACTGACGCGCCTACCGATAACCAAGGCAGGGGCGAAGCCTTTTCGCCGACTGACCTCGTTGCAGCGGCCCTCGGCAGCTGTATGATGACAATTATGGGTATAGCCGCCCGTCGCGACGGCATTGACCTGCAAGGCTCCGAAATGGAAATCACGAAAGTGATGTCTCCCGACGCCCCGCGTCGCATCGCCCGTGTAGAACTCGAAATGAAGATGATTACCGACAGAGAATTGTCAGAACCTGAGCATGCTAAACTAGAACGCGCCGCTCATACTTGCCCGGTAGCCCTGAGTCTGCATCCTGACGTGGTGCAAGCGGTTGCTTTCTCGTGGAAAGTAGCGCAGGATGCCTAAAAAAGCGGGCGAAGTCGGGAAATGAGTTTCCGACTTCGCCCGCTTACATTGAATTCTTCAAAATCTAGGCAAACTCGATGCTGCCGGCTTGTTGGCTGATTTCGTCGAAACTAATGTCGAAATGTGAAGCATCGTACACGCATTCACCTTTGGAAATCAGTAAAACCTGTGGCGATTCGTGGGCAACGCTGAAGGTATCGGCTACTTCGCTGGATAAAGAACGCAGCGAGATCAGATCCAGATAGTAGGGCGCTAAGCCGCCTGCTTCCTCATCTTTCCACTTCCTTTCGAACCGTGCTTTGGCCGTCGCGCTGATGTTGCAGCGTGTACTGTGTTTAAAAATCAGCACGGGGTGCCGCTGTGATTCTTCCTTGATTTCTTCAAGCTGGGAAGTTTGGGTAAGTTGATGCCAATTCATGTTTGTTGTGTAATTGTGTAATTGTTGAACTGTGGAATTGTTATGTAGTCCTGTATTTTATCAGAATCCCTAAATCCAATAATTAAACAGCTAGACAGGTAAACAGTTCAACGTCGATTCAACGATTACACAATCAAACAGTTCAACAGCGCAACTACTGCTTTACGTGCCGCGTGTCCAGTTTCTTGATCATTTC
>NZ_JBGSXF010000143.1:0-6309 GCF_041751555.1 Persicitalea sp.
TATCAGGAATTCACCACGACTATCGACCTCATCAAATTCCCCGGTGGGGTTCCCCGGTTTACCATCGAGCGCAAGGACTTGGTCGACATCTTGATCGACCCTTCGCTTCGTAAGGACATAGACTACATCCACTACGAGAATTTTTCCCGCAAATTTGTGGTGAAAGTCGAGGACACCCACGCAATGGACAAATTCATGAACCCTGACCTGGAGCGCCTGATCGAGGCCAGTAGCATTCAGCATTTGGAAAGTAACGGCGAGTCGATCATAATTTTCAACGACGAACTGAAGAAAGCCAAGCGGCGAGAGTTTGAGCAGTTGATTGATTTCTCGCAGAAGCTGATGCAGTTGATTAAGTAGCGTTCAAAGGAAGGCCTTCTGATTATTCTGAAATTATCTTTATATTTAAAAACAAATATAAAATCACTATGTTTGTATTATAAATCAAACATAGGATAAATATGAAAATTGCAGTAGAAAAAGGTCAGGAGAAGCCGCTGTTGGCCGACGGTAGGCAGCAAGTAACGATCACCGATATCGAGGAAGGTAGCAGCGAGTACAAGGGAATTCCCTTTTTTGCCGTGCGCTTCGAGAATGATGAAGGTTACGTGTCACATCGCTTTTATCAGTCAGAAGCCGGGATGCCCGCTATCATTGGTCTATTCGAAGAAGTAGGAATCGACGCCAAAGCAGGAAAGGAGTTGGATACAAAGCAACTCATGGGCAAGGAACTCACCATTGAAGTAGGAGAGCGCTCCTACACCGATCCCGAAACCCAGAGCGAGCGGACGCTCAAGCAAGCCGTTAACTTTCTCGTCAGTTAATGGGGAGTATACTAGGGGCGAACCTACGGGTTTACGGTTTGCCCCTACATAAATAAATCGCTGGATAAATAGCGATCACCGCGATCACAAACGATGGTCACAATAACGCCGGAATCCAGTTCTTGTGCCAATTGTACGGCGGCCCAAGCAGCCCCACCACTGCTCATGCCCGCAAAGACCCCTTCTTCCCGCGCCAGGCGGCGCGTCATTTCGGTAGCATTCTCGACCGAAATCTCGATCACGTGATCCACGCGTTCGGGTTCGAATATTTTGGGCAAATATTCCTGCGGCCACTTTCTGATGCCGGGAATGCTGGCTCCATCCGTCGGCTGGCAGCCTACGATCTGTACGTCAGGATTCTGCTCTTTCAAGTAGCGCGAAGTACCCATGATAGTACCCGTGGTACCCATCGACGATACGAAATGCGTGATCTTCTGCTGCGTGTCGCGCCAGACTTCCGGTCCGGTAGTGCGGTAGTGCGCCTTCCAGTTGTCAGGGTTGGCAAATTGATTGAGCATGAAGTACCCTGGTTCCTTCGACTTAGTGTCGGCGTAGTCGCGGGCGCTCTCGATACCGTCGGTTAGGGTTACTTTGGCTCCAAAGGCCTCCATCGTCAGTATTCGCTCGCGGGTAGATTTTTCGGGCATGACCAGCTCGATATCAATGCCGTAAGTACTGGCAATCATCGCTAACGCAATGCCCGTGTTGCCGCTCGTTGCCTCAATAAGGCGAGTGTTTTTATCAATTTCTCCCCGATCCAGCGCCCCCTTTATCATGCTGAACGCCGCTCGATCCTTCACACTACTACCTGGATTGTTCCCTTCCAACTTGCCATAAATCGTAACGTTGGGATTGGGATTGATGCGTCTGAGTTCTACAAGCGGCGTGTTGCCCACAAGGTCGAGGATGGAAGACATTCTGTTATTTGTTTATATATTCGTTTATTTGAGGAATTCACTGTCGGAGAATCATCGCCTCTATTCCTTTCCTCCCTCTTTCAATCTGTCCGCAAAATCATCCCACCCTTTCTTTAAATTAAGGTCGTACTGGTTAAACGGAATTTCGATTTTTTCTTCCCGGAATTTTTCAAAAATCACAAAGCGTACTTCGCTCTTGATATACTCGATGCGCCAGGCGCTGTACGTCCAGAAAAGTAATTCGTAGATGACGCCAGAATTACCGAAATCGCTAATTCTGACAGTAGGGGAGGGGTTTTTGGCAATTTCTGAATGTTCCTTCACAGCATCAAGCATTACGGTCTCTACGTGGCGTGGGTCGTTGCGGTAGGCTACCCCCACTGTAATAATGAACCGCGTCAACGAACGGTTGTGTGACCAGTTGATGATATTGTTATTGATGAACTTGGAGTTGGGGACGATGATGCCAATGGCGTCACGCGTCTCGACCTTGGAAGTGCGCAGCCCCACTTCTGATACCCGCCCCACCAGCCCGTTGTCCAACTCGACGATGTCGCCAATATTGATGCTACCCTCGAAGAGCAGGATCAGGCCCGAAACCAAATCATTGAAGGTCTGCTGTAAGCCTAGCCCGATGCCCACCAAAAGTGCCGCCGAACCCGCCAGGAGTGGCGTGAGAGACACATCGGCAATCCCCAGCGAAAGGTAGATGACGATGACGTAGATGAGGTACTTTATCAACTGGATGACCGCTTCCTGTCGGCCCTTGTCCACCTGCTTGCGGCGGAAAAAACCTCGCCGTAGCAAGTTGGATATACCCCATATCAGCAGCCTGGCCATGGCCAGTAGCATGACAATCAGAAGTACGTCAAAGACGGTTACCTTATAGCTTTGGATTTTCAGTAGTTCAAAATCCAAAAATTGCCGAACCCCGCGTGGGAGACCTCTGCTTATTTTTTCTGCCCCCTTCTCAATGGCGGGCTTGGTCTGCCACAGAATTAATACCAATAATGACCCGAGCATTTTCTAATCTGTTTTCCCTGTGTGTCTGCTGCGACTCTCAGCCTTTTTAGAACAAGCAAAAAAGTCACCCCACCGTTTTCCGTTTGGACTGGAAAGCAGTGAGGTGAAATGTAAGCAAATAATTTTGGATTAGGGCGTGGACGTGAAAAATGTCAGCGTGCCCAGTAGGTAGGTTTGCAGCGAACTACCATGGTTGCCGCCCTTCACTTCTATCAAATCCACGTTGTTGGCACCGCGCTTGCGCATGGCGTTAAAAGCATTTTCTGAATTGAAGTAAAACACCAATTGGTCAGCGTTGCCGTGGTAAAGTTGTGTGGGTGTTTTGGGTTTCCAGTCGTAAACATTGTTATCAGCCACAGCGTCGAGAAACGCCTTGTCAGTACCGTCATTGACGCCTTTGATGAAGGCATCGGTGAAAATTGTGTTGAATGATACGTCGAGGTTGGCATCCAGACCATTTTTATCAATTTGGCTGGCGTATGGTTCTTTAAAGTAGGCCGATTTGGGACGGTTCAGACCATAGATGCGGTCATAGGTTAGCGTCACCCACAAGTAAGAGCGGTTGTAGCCCGCAATACCGTGCGTTTTGGTGTTGACTAAGTACTTCATAAAGGCCGTCTTGTCGTAAGCTCCCGCTCCCAGGCTGGAAGCCCGCAGGTCGAACTCAGACGAAGCCTCTTCTTCGAGCTTTTTCTGTAACGACATAGAGGCAAAACCGCCTTCAGAATAGCCCGCGATGTATAGTTTGTTGTTCCATTTTACCGCAGTTTGCTCTTTCAAAAATTCCTTCGACGCCCGCAACATATCCAGCGAAGCCGACGCCAGGCTGGCGCGGTGTTCGTAAGGGTGGGGCAGGTCTTTGGAAGCGCCGTAGCCGATGTAGTCAGGGGCCGAGATGATGTAGCCCAGCGAGCTGAACAGGGAATTGAGCGAAGCGTCGGCTCCATTGTTGAAGTTGGAAGGTGCCTGGTCATCACTGGTGATGGTGCCGTGCTGGACGCTTACCATCGAAACGGGTTGGTCGGTGTCGGGCAGGATCAAGGCCCCGGAGGCAGTGATTTCCTTCCCGTCGGTGTTTTTGGTTTTGTAAGTAAGGCGGTAGCCTTTGATGCCATTTCTCAGAAAGTTTGAAATCAGGGGATCGAAACCTATCAGTTGTTTGGCGATTTCTGATTTGGAAAGTTCGACGGCGGTAGTACTACCGACTAAGTACTGGTTTTGTGGCTCGGCGGGCGGATCAGTGCGGTCGCAGGAAGAAAGAAATAGGAAGCCGAAGGCAAGCAAAATCCAGGCTTGACGCAGCGGCAGAATATTAGAACGAATCTTCATTGAGTAATAGGTAAAGTTTAAAGTGCAGTCTAGTAAACGCAAAGCAAAGGGCTTTCGTTGCGCGACGCCTCATTCAAACTTCCTGCCCAACGTACCAGCGGAGGATGCGTGCGGAGGCTTCCGGTCGTTCGATCATTCCCAAATGGCCTGCGTCGGCCAACACGAAGGGGTAGATCATTTTGGGGAACCGTGCCTGCTCCATTACCTTCTCAAATGGAACGACTTGGTCGTCCATGCCGACGATAAAAATCATTGAGAAAGGTAGTTCAGCCAGCACATGGGTACGGTCGGGGCGGTCACGCATGGCTTCCATGCCTACGGCGAGAGCTTCGGCGGGTAGTTTACCATAACGCTCTGTGTATTTTTGTACTTTTTCCGGATGGGTATCTTTGTAGTGTTGGCCGAAAAGATTGGACGCGGTTTTCTGTAAGAAGGCATCGGTACCGTGGGTGCGTAACAGCTCGGCCATTTGATTGCGCTGTTCCTTTTTGGTGTCATCATCGGCCAGGGCCGACGAATGAAAAAGTCCAAAGCCTTCCAGCATCCCGGGATACTTTTCAGCAAAAGCCAGGCTGATATACCCGCCCATCGAATGGCCGATAAGCGTAAATTTATCAATCTGTGAAGCCGTTAGCAGACGGTGTAGTTCGTCGGCGTAGGCTTCCATCGTACGGCATCCAGTCAGCAGCGAGACATTGGGCCTAACTATGGTAAAATCACCGTCCAGCAGCGGGACTATTTCATCCCAAAGCGTGTCGTCCATGCCATGGCCATGAAGGAGTACGAGCGTTTTCATAGGGTTGCTGAATTGTTGATTTGTTGAATCGTGTAATTGTTGAATTGGTTAATTGTATGAATATTAATGAGATTACCTCTTTTCCTTACCAAAATTTTTTGACAAATAACAGTTATACCTCAATTCGACAATTACACGATTCAACGATTACACAACTTTTTTCTCTTCATCCCTCAACGCCCTCCGCAAGATTTTGCCGACGTTCGTCTTTGGTAGTTCGTCGCGGAACTCGATGAACTTCGGGCACTTGTAGGCGGTCAGGTTTTCGCGGCAGTAGGCTTGTACCTTAGCTTCGGTTAGATCGGGGTCTTTTTTTACGACGAAAATCTTGACCGCCTCACCCGAACGCTCGTGGGGAACGCCCACGCAGGCTACTTCCAGCACGCCGGGACACTGCGCCACCACGTCCTCAATTTCGTTGGGATATACGTTGAAGCCAGAAACCAGGATCATATCCTTTTTGCGATCCACAATTTTGAAATAGCCGTCGGGACTGCGCACGCCGATGTCGCCCGTCTTGAACCAGCGGCCGCTTTCATCTTCGTAAAACGTCTTGGCCGTCTCCTCGGGACGGTTGTAGTAGCCGGGCATTACCTGCGGTCCCTGGGCACAAATCTCACCCGGTTCGTCGTCGGCGGCCCATTGGCCTTCCTCGTTCATGATCCTGATTTGCGTGCTGGGCCAGGGAATGCCAATGGTGCCGATGCGGTTTTCGCCCACCAGCGGATTGGACGTCAGCACGGGAGAGGTTTCGGACAGGCCGTAGCCCTCGGCGGGCAGGCAACCCGTTTCCTTGTGCCAGCGCTCGGCCACTACTTTTTGTAGTGCCATGCCCCCGGCAGAAGTGACCTTCAACTCGCTGAAATCTACCTCGCCGAAGCGGGAATTATTGAGCAATCCGTTGTAAAGTGTATTCAGGCCCGTGAAAATCGTGACTTTGTATTTTTTCAAATCGTCGATGAAGGAGTTCATGTCCCGCGGATTGGTAATGAGCAGGTTCATCGCCCCACTTTTCAGCGCGGTCAAAGCATTGACCGTAAGAGCATAAACATGGTACAGCGGCAGGGCGGCCACAATCACCTGATTGCTGGCGTCTCCCAGCAAAGGTTTTAGCCACTCCGTGTTAGCCTCCACGTTGGAAATGAGGTTGCGATGCGTAAGCATAGCACCTTTGGATACGCCGGTCGTGCCACCCGTGTACTGAATGAAGGCCAAATCCTGACTTTTGACCTCGGGCTTCTTGTAGGTGGCTGACGCCCCGGTGGATAGTGCTTTATTGAAATCAACTGCCCCCGGCAAACTGTAAGAAGGCACCATCTTCTTGATGTACTTTACCACCAGATTTACAATGAGTTTTTTGGGAAAGCCCAGCATATCGCCAATTTGGGTCACGATGACATGCTTAATGTCGGTCTCGGCA
>NZ_JBGSXF010000144.1:0-2116 GCF_041751555.1 Persicitalea sp.
TTAGCCCGATCACAGATAATACACAAGTCGGGCTGCACAACCGAAAAGATATCCTTATTGGCTTTGAGTGATTTTTTGCGATTATAAAGCCGCACGTCAAAGGGAGCGTAAAATAGCTCACAAGGGTTCTTTCCAAGAGCATTTACCATTTGTAGATACAAACGTGACGAAATACGTTGGTGTTGAATGCTCAGCGCGGGACTCATCGGAAAAAGCTTTCCCCGGAAGAGTTCCACCCGCTCACGGAACTGCCACGTCAGATAGTCGGCGTAAGAGTACGTCCCGTTCGGATCGAGTTGGGACAATTCAGTGATAGCAGCCATAGCAGTAAAAGTTGGTTAAACGAATTTAGGTTTTTTCTACCACACTCCATCTAAACCTCCGCAAACACTTCCTCGTAATGCGGAGAAGGCATCAGGATTCCACCGCTTTTTTCGTAGAAAGACTTATCGGTAACGTACACGCCGTTTACCGTTTCCGTCCAGTTGGCCCCGTTCATCGGATGGTAGGTTTCCAGCCGCTCCCAGTTTTTATAATACTGGTGGCCGTTGGTTTCCTGCAAGCCGATGCTCATGCCGGGGAAAGGTGGCAGTCGGGCGGCCACGGCCTTGTTCCAATCTACCAGAATCGGGTTGACCGTTAGGTCGGCGCAGAAGCAGGGTACTTTTCTCTCATAGGCCAACTGCGTGATTTTCATCGTCATACTCATGGTTTTGGCGATAGCTTTCACGGCCATTGCCCCGTAGCCCTGCTCGATGCGGGCGGCGGCGTCTTCCACGGTATGGGCGCTCTCGTCGGCGGCTACGCGCACGCCTAGGTCGCCCACGTAGGTTTCGTTTTCTTCCCCAAAAGGTTCCTCAATGACCGCGATTTGATCGAAAGCACCGATTTTTTTGGCGTGATCCAGGAAGCGCAGCAGCGTTTCTTTTTTCTCGTAGCGGCCATTGGCGTCGAAGTAGTAAGGAATCTTGCCGCTCGCCGTGTAGGGAGTTTCGTAGTGGCCAATGGCCTTGTGGACGGCGGTCAGGAAGGCGATGTCCTTCTCAATCATTTCGGACTGTGTTCCTGCGGCGCCGGTTTTTAATTTCAGGATAAAGTACCCCTCGTCGGCGGCCTGCTTGATGCGCTCGGCGGTAGTTCCGACGCTGAAAGACGGAATGCTGGCGACCTTTTCGTGGTGGTACGACAGGCCGGGACGGTAGGCCGCAGGGATCATGTCATCGAATTTAGTCATACCGTTTTCCTCGGCGTAGAGCAGCCAGGCGGCGTTGTCCACGGGTACCAGGGAGTTGAGGGCGAAGGTAGTTCGGAGGTCGGGATTGCCCGTGATTTTCTTGCCATAAGCCAGTACTTCGGGCAGCAGGTCGTCTACCAGTTGCACGGGATTCTTAAACGAATTTCCCTTCATCATTTGCAAAGCCCGCTCGGTCATGGCGTACATAAGGGCGTTGCCCGCCGTTTCGGAATGATTGGCGAAGACCGTGGAATCCGACCAAAGTACCCCCTGCGTTCCCATCCCGATTTTATGGATCCCGGAATCCGATTTCAGGTAGGCCAATGCCTGCCAGCTTTTGGTGATCGCGCTGCCCTTGAAGCGGTACGGATACAGCGGCTCGCGCTCAAAGTCGGAACTGACGTCCTTGATGCGGATGGTTTTTTCTTTGGGCATAGCGTGGAGATTGGCACTTGTCAGACCCAGGGCTACGGCCGCGCTGCCATACTGGATAAATTCTCTTCGGTTAATTGGTATCATAGCCTTTTTTCAGGTGAAGTACGCAGAGCGCATTGTACCTTACTAAAAAAGTGAATCAAAAGGAAAAATCGAAATTTGTGGTGACCAAACTACAAAATAGTGGCGATTAAACTACAAAATCCGAATTTGCCCAGGAACCAGTAGCCCACCGTAAAAGCCCAAATCATAGGAATCTGACCAAACGAAAAGTGGAAGAGAATCACTCGCTCCGCAAACTTTTAACCGGATTGACTACCGCCGCCTTAATCGACTGATAACTCACCGTCAGGAAAGCCACCAGAATAGCCAGCAGCCCCGCAACGCCGAAAATCCACCAGGGCATCGCGATGTGGTAGGCGTAGCTTTGCAGCCAGCCGTCGAGGA
>NZ_JBGSXF010000145.1:0-5362 GCF_041751555.1 Persicitalea sp.
GCCGACGAAAACGCCACCATGCCCACAATGGGCTTCACGACCTCGCCGCCCGCCGAGGCCACCAGCAAACTGCCCACGATGGGGCCCGTACAGGAAAACGACACCAGCACCAGCGTGAAAGCCATGAAGAACACGCCCAGCATTCCGCCCTGGTCAGCTTTCTCGTCCATCTTGTTGACGAAAGAACTCGGCAGCACGATCTCGAACAACCCCAGAAAAGACAGCCCGAACAGGAAAAATATGGCAAAAAACAGCAGGTTTGGTAGCCAGTGGGTACTTAGGAAATTAGCAAAGGCCGGGCCATTGAGCCGCGATACGACAGTACCGATAAGGGTGTAAATCAGGACAATAGACAATCCATAAATTAACGCCTTTGTCTTACCGTCTTTTTGTTTGGTAAAGAAACTGACCGTCATCGGGATAATGGGGAAAACGCAGGGCGTCAGCAAGGCCACCAACCCCGCCAGAAATGCAGCGGCCGCGAAGGCCCACAGGGAGCCGTCGCTCGTCGCCGAATCGTCCTCTGCATTGTACAGGGCGGGTTTGGCTTCCGTGGTCGCTGAATCGGACGAGATGCTGGAAGTAACGGCTGAATCCACGAGCGATTCCTGCCCGGTTTCGGCAACGGATTCTCCGGCTGTACTCTCGTCGGTAGTTGCAGGAGAGGCAGTTTCCGGTGCGGTAGTTTTTGAGGAAGCCTCCTTCTTGGGCTCGTCTTTCTTCGTAGCAGCCGGGGCGACTTTTAATCCTGTAAAAGTAAAGTCGTTATTGCCTAGTACGCACAAACCCGTCACGTTCGAACAAGTTTGGTAGGTAGCGGCGGCTTTGATCGTGGGGTTTTCCTGCAGGATCAGAACCGTCTGACGAAATTCGGCTTTGCCTTCGAAGTAGGTCACATTACCCTGCCAAATCTCTTCAAACTTTTTCTTCGGCTTGACGGGCCGCAGACCGTCCATTTTTTTGTAGGAAGCATTGGGCGTCAGCGTAATTTCCGTCAACATCGGCCCCAGGTCGGGGTCGAAATCGTTGGAATACATGTACCAGCCCGGATCGATGGTGGCTTTGAAGACCAGATCCACCGTTTCACCGACTTTCACTTCTTTCTTGGAAAAAGAATGCGTCCAGGTGGCGTGGCGCTGGATTTGGGCCAAAGTAAGATGACTAAGAAGCAGAAGAGTCACGCCGAGGGCGGCGGTCAATTTATTCATGCGGCAGAGAATTGTTTCAAGCTAATGCAAAAGTACGCTGCTTCTTTCCGAAGCCGCACGTTTTGCTCAGAGTAGCAAACAAAATAGGCCCGGAAAAATTCGCTAGGCTTTCTCCCCACCTTTGGGACCATAAAAAATCACCCAGGTACCGAAGTCATCTGTGAAGTCGAAAAAGCGATGCTCGACGCCCGCGCTTCAGGTAGTGTAGTTTTCATAAACATTTACTTACCCTTTTACCAAAAGCTAAATTCAGGACGGTCAGTCTTTTGGGAAGTCTTCACAAAATTTCCAGTTCCGCCACGACTGGTAAATGATCCGAAGCGTACTTTTCGTCAATGACCCTGGTGTTCAATATCTTAAAACTATTTATGGGATTGTACATGATGAAGTCGATCGTACGATTGGGCGAATTTACCGGAATAGTCGGTGCGCAGTCGTCCCGGCAGGTTCTGGTAAAATGCTGATCGAACAAATCCATCACCGGGCTGCCCGACAGAGCGTTGAAATCGCCACCCAGAATCATGGGTAGGCTGGAATCCTTAAAATGTGTTATCAGGGCCTTCGCCTGCGACAGCCGGTTTTCTTCTTTCAAGTCCAGGTGCGTGCTGGCGAAGATAACCCTCTTTTGGCCGGGTAGTTGCACGGTAATAGCAGCCACGGCGCGATCCTCTCCTCCTATTGCGGGGTCGCGCGGCAGCAGGTACCCCACTGAATCCACGATGGTATACCGCGAAAGTACCGCGATGCCGTACTCCCCTCCCTGGTAGTCCAGCGCTTTCATGAAAAACGACTTCATACCCGTTAGCCGAGCCAGCTCGCGAGCCTGATCCAGGTTTTTGCCGGAGCGTTCGGTATAGACGTCCACTTCCTGCAATGCCACCAGATCCGGCTTTTGCTGATTGATGACCCGCGCGATGGCCACCAAATCGATCTTTACTTTTTCGGAAGGCGGGTTGGCGTGGTGGATGTTGTAGGTCATGACCCGCAGTGGCATTTTGCGGGTTGGGCTTGTACTTTTTATACAGCCTCCCAACAGTACCACCAGGCTAAAATACGCTAATCTTCGGACTCTTCTCGTAGTTGAATTCAGTCTCATAAGCCTTTCGAGCGAATTTTGCGGGGAACGGTGAATTTACCGACCACTTTCCCGTCATCACGGATGGTTTTCAGGTTCAGTTCTTTGAGATTGGCGTGCAGCTTTACCAGGGTAAGTTTGCCTTCCAGCGGTTTACTGCCGATCCTGACGGGGTAGTCGTGGTCTTTATCAGCCTAATGGGCCATGCAGGTAATCCAAGGAAACGCACTAGTCAGGTAGGCTTATCGGTCGGCCGCCACAGGCTTTATTTTCAGGATTTTTTCAAAAAAATCTTCCGTTGCTTTCTGCACGCCAGCAATATCCTTCGACGTGAAGTGCGAGGCAATCACGTGATCGCCGCTATTGGGAAAGGCGCGCTCCACTTTCAGGGCGTCGGGCGTACCGAGCTTGGGAAACATTTCCTTGATTGCCGCTACCGACACCACCTGGTCCTGCTCCTCGTCATTTTTGTAGTAATAGCCGACAAAGGCAGGCATCTTCACTTTTTCGTACACTTCGGGCCTCGCCACGGCGTCGATGGTTTGCTGCAAGGTCATCAAGCCATTCGAATGATAACTTTTCAACCAGTAATTGCTCCGCTCGCCTGTGTTGCCGCTTACCCGATGCTCGCCCACGGCGGCGTTCAGAATCTGCTGACCCCAGGGCCGGGTGGCCAGGCTCATGGCCGGATTGGCGATGGCCATGCAGGGCGAGTAAAGTACTATTCCTTTGATTTCGGGATGCGTGGCGGCCAGATAAACGGTCAGCAGTCCGCCCGCCGAAGTACCCATCACGATCACGCTATCGCCGATGGCGTTGCCAATGGCCAACGCCCGCTTGGCTCCGGCCACGAAATTCTCGGGCGTGAGATCGTCGAAGGCGTCGGGGTCGTCGATGCCCGCATCGTGCAGCCGCGCCAGGTACAGGTTGGCCCCGTAGCGCTTGGCCAGTTCGCGGTGAACCGGTTCACCCTCCGCCTGACTCGCGCCGAAGCCGTGGATATAGACGATGCTGTACGTCGTTTTCTGTTTGGCCGTATCGGCCCAGATAATGCGGGCTTCGTTGTCTTTTTTGAGGTCGGGAATGGCGGTTTCGGAGCGGGTAATGTCGGCTTCAAGTTCAGTCAGATTTTGGGTAACTGCTGGTAGCGCGGGGTCGAGGGTGGCGTCGGGCACATCGGGTCCGACCGCGTAACCAATACCAAGCAGGCCGATAATGCCAACCGTCCAGAGGAGGAATTTTTTCATTGAGTACTTTTTGAAGGGTTTTGGATTTTGAAGAGCGAAGTTACCAGTATCCAACGTCCCTACGGTGTTTTCACCACCAAAAGTTTCCGCATCAATTCTTTGTGATTGGTTTCGGGAAAAGGAATCGGCTTTTCCATGGCACTGACAAACAGCTGATTTTTCTCGATACGCTCCACAAAATCCAGGTTGACGACCACGAAGCGCGAAATGCGAAAGAACTGGTCTGCCGGGAAAAACTGCGCCAAGTACTTCAAGTTCATGGCAAAAACGTGGCTGCCGACGCCATGCCCCGTTCGCGTATATACTTCCACGTAAGCCCCGGCGGCCTTCATATAAACTACCTCCTTTTTCAGGATCCTAATGTGTTCCTTGCCATTTTTGGTGGGTAAAAACAGGCTTTCGGACGGTTGAGAACCTAGTCCATCGGGTGAAGGATTGTGGTTGAGATAGGCTAATTCCAACTGAATGGCGAGTTCCTTGCTGCGGAAAGGCTTGAACATGAAGGCAGCAGGATGCGTTTGCTGCGCCGCCTCCACGAAGGGTTTTTCGGTGCTGGAAGTAAGGTACACGATAGGAACAGCGAGGGGCAGCAGGTACTTTTGGGCAATCTCGATGCCGTTGTGCGGCGACCCGGCCAGCCGGATGTCCACCAGGGCCAGGTCGGGTACTTTCCGTTTCAGGGCCAGCCTGACTTCCTGCGTGCTGCGGGCGAGGGCCGTCACGAAGCGGCCCTCGCTTTCCAGACTTTCCTGCATATCGGCGGCCTCGATCAGGTCGTCCTCGATGATCAAAAGGTGAAGGGGGTTCATGGATGAAAGGTGGGAGGATGAGGCCCTTCGTCTCCGCTCAGGGTGACAAGGGAAAATAGGGTGATCGGTTAAACCTTAAAATTCATACGGAATGTGGTGCCTTCCGTGGCGTTGAAACTGTACTGCCCATGCAGTTGCTTTACCTGCAAATCAATGATCTTCATGCCCAGCGACTGCTCGCCGCCTTTGACGACCGGGGACCGTTTGAACCCACCACCATTATCAGCCACCCGTAGAGACAAGGCACTGCCTTGTCTACTGTCTTGTTGGCTGCCTTGTCTCCGCATCTCAATAGTCAGAGCAGGCGCTTCATGATCCGCAAAGGCATACTTACAGGCATTGGTAGTAAGCTCATTCACGATCAGGCCCACGGGCAAAGCGTGGTCGAGGGGTACTTCCAGGGTATCCGGGATGTCGTAGTTGACAACCACATCCTGGCAACCAAACGACTCCAAAGACATCTCGACCAGTTGGCGGACAAACTCCGCCGCTCGGACGGGCGTCAATCGGTCGTTTTCGTAGAGTTTCATCTGCAAAGCCGCCATCACTTTCAGGCGAGACTGCGTGTCTTCCAAAGCGGCGATGGCCGCCTTGTCGCTCAGGCGGTTGGCCTGCAACTGCAACAAGCCCGACACGACCTGCAGATTGTTCTTGACCCGGTGGTTTTGCTCCTGCACCAACTCCGCGTTCTGGCGACCAATGCGGGCTTTCTGGCGGAAGAGCCGATAATACACCGCGACGCCGCCCACCGCCAGCAACAGCAGCGCCGACACCACAAACAATAGCCAGCGCTGCGTTTGGATATTCTCGCTTTTCAGGGCCAACTCTTTCCGCTGACTCGCGAGTTGCACTTCCTTCTTCTCGTTCTCAAACTCCATCCCGAGGCGGGTGACGGCGCCATCGCGGTCGGAGAGCAGGTTCCCCTTTTCAAGTTCATGCAATTTTTGGGTATGTTCCAGAGCCGCCTTCCAGTTGCCCACCGCCCGGTAGTACTTCGTGTACAAAGCTTCTAAACCACGCATG
>NZ_JBGSXF010000146.1:0-4624 GCF_041751555.1 Persicitalea sp.
AACTCCCGGTAAGATACTGTCTTTGCAACGGATATTTACGTCTCATAGTTCATAGGAATCGACAGTTTTCTAGTTCACACAACTCATTAACAGGCAATTCTCAATAACTGTAAAATAACTATTGCTATAAACTCCGGCAGCTCTGAATCGTGAGTTCAGGTTGCCTACCTACCCGTCAATTCTTTCCACATCTACATATTCAGGCCCCATCGGAAGTCTCTGTATTTTTAAGTACGTCAGCAAATTACCCGTTCCCGCCGGAAGCTTGACCTCATTAAAAACTACCTTTCGTTGCCCTTTACTGACAGGGATTTGAATATGCTCTCCGTTGTATTTCAGGTGAGCCACGCCCTCGGCACTTGCAGGATCAAAGTGAAGCGTCACCCGGTAGGTACCCGCTTCAGACTGCACCCGCCAGTGACCCAGGTTCCCGATTTGCGTTCCCGACAATGCCCTGTTGCCGCCCCAATCGAATCGGGACAGGCTCACCGACGGCTGGGCCTTAGTGCCGATGAATATTCGCTGCACGCCTTTGGCTTCCCGCTCCTGCGTCACGTCATGGAACCAATCCTCGTATCTCGACAGTAGCTCGGTGACGATTTCGGGGTGTTTTTTAGCCAGGTTAACCCGCTCGCTCGGGTCGCCTTCCACATCGTAGAGTTCGAGAGTAGCCAGTACTTTGCTGAGCTCGGGATCGGAGGGTGGACACAGAATTCCGTGAGGGTTGTCCTGCGGGCCGATCAATTTGTATTTCTGGGTTCGGACGGCGAAGTGCATGTACTCGAAGGGCGTCGGTCCACCATGTAGTTGGGTAAAAAACGTTCTCTCTCCCTGTTTCTCGCCCTTCCCTTCCCACAGCGATAGCAGAGATTTTCCATCCAGTTTCAGTCCGTTGGGTTTAGAGATGTTACAGGCTTCCAGCACCGTCGGCAGAATATCAATCATGGTACCCATTTGATCCAGTTTGGTGCTGGGTGGGATATGTCCCGGCCAGCGGACGAAAAAAGGTACCCGGATGCCATTATCATACACGCTCGTCTTGGTACCCCGCAGGTTAGCTACCCAACGCCCCGGATAGACGTCGTTTTTAGTTCGGCGATCGCGGGGGCCGTTGTCCGAGAGGAAGATGACAATGGTGTTTTTCTCGATACCCAGCTCTTTGAGTTTTGTCAGAATCTTACCCACATTGGAGTCAATGTTGTCGATCATGCCGTAAGTCCGTGCGTTGTCTTCGTGAAGCCCCATTTTCCGATAAGGGTCGGCGCGATAGTCGGGCACATCCAGCGGAAAGTGGGGCAGGTTGGTAGCCAAATAGGCCAGAAATGGCTTGCCGTCTTTCTTTTGGATAAAATCAATCGCGGCGTCTGTGAAGATGTCGTCGCAATAGCCTTTGTATTTCTTCGATACATTGTTGTGTTCCAGCACAGGGTCGAAGTAGGAGTTGTCGGCGGGCCCTGCCGCTTGTCCGATACCGCCGCCCTTGTGTACCAACGCTTCCTGAAAACCCTGATCCGTGGGGCGCATGGGATGGTTATCGCCCAAGTGCCATTTGCCGAAGATTCCGGTGCGGTAGCCGTTGCTACCCAGAATTTCGGCGATGGTTCTTTCGGAAGTATTCATCAAATGCTCTACCTGCGTCACGCCCACCACCCCGGTACGAAAGGGATAGCGCCCCGTCAACAGTCCGGCTCGGGTAGGCGAGCAACTAGGATAGGTGAAAAAGTGCGTCATCTCCGCGCCCTGCGCCCCGATGGACTCTATGTTCGGCGTTTTCAAGTAAGGATTGCCATGCGAACCTATGTCTCCATAGCCCTGGTCGTCCGACATCATGATGAGAACATTAGGTCGGGCTGCGTTCAGCTTATTACTCTGGGCTGAAAGTTCTTCGATGCCAACCAAGGCGATAGCCAAGACTAGGAGTAGCAAAGCAGAAAAAGGTAGAGGTCGGTTGTTCATCGTGCTCAGGGTAGTTTTATTAAATTGTTGTTTGAAAAAGGGCAACTCAGTGGCCCTCTACCTGCTCAATGCTGTGATTGATGTCAATCTAGACATAAAGAATGGGTTAGTGGTTAAAGATTTGCTCAAGCCAATGAGCCATGATTCATATTCTGGACAGGAAGTAGCTGCTGGCTAGAATCTTGGGGCTGTTTCCGTATATTTGCCCTTATTTTTTCGTTGAATTCACCTTTCTGCATGGAATTCCAAAAAAGCCATCGCCTCGATAATTTAAAGTATGATATCCGCGGTCCGGTCTATGAAAAGGCGCTGGAACTCGAAAGCCAGGGCTTTAAGATCATCAATCTGAACATCGGCAACCCGGCTCCATTCGGATTCGACGCGCCGGACGAGATCGTCCACGACATCATCATGAACATCCGCAATGCTCAGGGCTACGCTGACTCGCGCGGACTGTTCGCCGCTCGGAAAGCGGTGATGCATTACACACAAACGCAGGGCATCCCCAACGTCGAGATCAACGATATCTTTATTGGTAACGGCGTGAGTGAGCTGATTCTGCTCTCGATGCAGGCGCTGCTGAATACTGGCGACGAAATCCTGGTACCCTCACCCGACTACCCGCTCTGGACTACCTCCATCGCCCTCAGCGGCGGGAAGCCTGTCCACTACGTTTGTGACGAGGCCAATGACTGGAACCCCGATCTGGACGATCTGGAAAGCAAAATCACGCCCCGTACCAAAGGTATCGTTCTGATTAATCCCAACAATCCTACGGGTGCAGTGTACGACAAGGCGATCGTCGAGCGCATTGCCCGGATCGCTGAGGAACATCAAATCATTATTTTTTCTGATGAGATTTACGACCGCATTGTTTATGACGACGCGGTGCACTACCCCATCGCGACCATGGTCGAGGACACCCTGTGCGTAACCTTCGGCGGTCTGTCCAAAAATTACCGCGCGGCCGGCTTCCGGGGCGGCTGGATGATTCTGAGCGGGGCCAAAAAGCGGGCCAAATCCTACGTAGAAGGCATTTTGCTGCTGGCCAGTATGCGGCTTTGCGCCAACGTACCCACGCAATACGCAATCCAAACGGCCCTTGGCGGCTACCAGAGCATCCACGATCTGGTACTTCCCACGGGAAGGCTGCACAAGCAGATGAACGCGGTGTACGAACGCATCACAGCCATTCCGGGAATTACCTGCGTGCGGCCCAGGGGAGCGCTTTACCTCTTTCCCAAGATAGATCTGGACCTGTTCGATTTTCGGGATGACGAGGATTTTATTTTTAAACTACTGAGCGAGCAACGGGTGCTGATGGTATCCGGTACGGGTTTTAACTATTTTCATAGAGACCATTTCCGCATCGTGTTTCTTCCCACCGTCGATGAGTTGAACGAAGCAGTGAATCGCATCACCTTTTTCCTGGAAGCCCACCGCCTTTCCGTCCCGCTCACGGTAGAAGAAGTTTTGGAACAAGAATGACCTCGACCGCCGCCACCACCGAGCAGAAAGGCCAGCGCCTGTTTCTCTTTCTGTGCGGACTTTTCCTGACCAACGCCCTGATCGCCGAAATTATCGGAACCAAGATATTCTCCGTTGAGGGATTTCTTGGTATGCCACCCGCCCAAATTGCGCTTGGCGGTCAATTATTGGATTTCAATATGTCGGCGGGCGTGCTCAACTGGCCCATCGTCTTCATTACCTCTGACCTCATCAACGAGTACTTTGGGCGACGTGGCGTGCGGCGCATTTCCTTCCTGACGGCGGGATTCATCGTCTACATGTTTGGGGTAATTTACGCAACTACCCACCTGCCGCCCGCGCAGTTCTGGCTCGATCTTAATAGTACCGATGCAGCGGGTAATCCTCTCAATATCAACGAGGCCTTTTCAGTAATTTTTCGGCAAGGATTGGGAATTATGGTCGGCTCGATCGTCGCTTTTCTGCTCGGCCAATTGCTCGACATTTCGGTATTCTCCTGGCTGCGCCGCCGGACGGGTAGCAAGCACATTTGGCTGCGGGCGACGGGTTCCACGATGTTCTCGCAACTCGTGGATAGTTTCGTGGTCATCGGCATCGCCTTTTATGTTTTTGGTAATTGGAGCATCAATCAGGTATTTGCCGTGGGTTCGGTCAACTATATTTACAAAGGTGCGATAGCTATCCTCACTACGCCGTTGCTGTACGTGGCTCACTACTTTATCGATAACTATTTAGGCAAAGAAAAGGCGGAATCGATGGCAGAAGAGGCAGCAGTATCTTCTTATTCCGGGCGTTAGTTAAGAATAGTATTTGTACTTTTTCAAAACAAGCAACCCTCAAATATCTAACTATCAGTATTTATAGTAGTACATTTTCAATACCCAATTCAATAAATTCCTTAGAATACATCGACCTTCAAAATAAACGCCCTAAGTTTGTCCGCTGGAAACATCAACTTAAAAATATCATGAGCACATCACTCAAAGAAAACGTCAAAGCTTTTAATCAGAATGTCGAAGAAAACGAAGGTTTCCTGTATACGACCAATGCCCAGTTTTCATCGCACGTCGCCAACAAGCGTATCTCCGACGAAATATTCAAATTTATAAAACCGGAATACGAGACACTGATCGACATTGGCTGCGGCGACGGCGTTTATACCAATAATATCAAGCAAAAC
>NZ_JBGSXF010000147.1:0-5516 GCF_041751555.1 Persicitalea sp.
AATGAGAAGACGCCCTCCTTCAACGTCAATCCGGCGCGGCAGATTTTCAAGTGCTTCGGCTGCGGGGCGGCGGGCGACGCCATCAAATTCGTGATGGACATCGACGGCATCGGCTACGGAGAAGCGCTCAAACACCTCGCCCAAAAATATAGCATCGAAGTTCAGGAAGAGAAGCTTACTGACGAACAGGAGCTTCGCCAAAACGAGCGCGAAAGCCTGTACATCGTCCTGAATTTTGCCAAGAATTACTTCCAACAACAACTCTCCGAAACCGAAGAGGGCCAGTCCATCGCGCTTAGCTACCTCAAAGAGCGCGGTTTCAACGAGACAATCCGAACCCAGTTCGAACTGGGATACAGTCCCGAAGCCTGGGATGCGCTTACGCAGGAAGCTCTCTCCAAGGGTCACAGCGCCGAATTGCTGGAAAAAGCCGGGCTGATGATTCAGCGCGAGGGCAGCAGTACGGGCGGCTACGACCGCTTCCGGGGACGCGTGATTTTCCCCATCCATAACGTGGCCGGGAAAGTGATCGCCTTCGGGGCCAGGATTCTCAAATCCGATCCCAACGCCAAGGGCCATCAGCCGAAGTACGTCAACTCGCCCGAGACGGATGTCTATCACAAGAGCGATGTACTCTACGGCATTTACCAGGCCAAGAACGCTATTCGCCAGCTCGATGTGTGCTATCTCGTAGAGGGCTACACCGACGTGGTATCGCTGCACCAGGCGGGCGTCGAGAACGTGGTAGCATCGTCGGGTACTTCGCTAACGGTGGAGCAAATCCGACTCATCGGTCGCTTCACGCCTAACGTCACCATTTTGTATGATGGTGACCCGGCGGGCATCAAGGCCGCCCTGCGCGGACTGGATCTAGTGCTGGAAGAAGGGCTGAATGTCAGCGTCGTGACTTTCCCAAACGGCGAAGACCCAGACAGCTACGTGCAGCGCTTGGGGGCAGAGGAGTTCAAGCGATACATTCATTCTTCGGCCCGCGATTTTATCACGTTCAAAACGCAGACCTTGCTGGCCGACGCGGGCGACGACCCCTTCCGCCGTGCTGCCGTGATTACCGATGTGGTGGGTAGCATCGTCAAAATTCCCGACCCGATCCAAAGGCAGATTTTTTTTCCCCGCATTGCCAACTTGATGCACGTCGATGAGCAAACGCTCATCTCGGAGGGCAACAAAATCCTGCGGAAAGAGCAGGCCGCCAAAGCGCGGACACAGGAGCGGCGGTCGCAAACGACGCTGCCCGATGGCCCTGGCGACCTAGCGGCGGGAGCGGAACAAATCACAGGAGAGCCGATAGAGCCGCCCGTAGAGTTGACCCGCCAGGATCCTGTGACGCAGCACGAGCAGGAGTGTATCCGACTCTTGGTCAATTTTGCGCGGGAGGAACTGGAACCCAAGGTGTCGCTCTGTCATTACATGCTCAGCGAGTTGTCCGGCATCGAGTTTCATCACCCCATGTACCAGCATTTGCTGACGGTGTTCCGGGAAGGTTTCTCGCGCGGCGAGATTCCCGATACGGACTACTTCCTCAACCACCCCGACCCTGACATCAAGAGCGAAGCCATAGACTTGGTCACGACGCGCTATCACCTGAGCGAACAGTGGAAGGAAAAATATGAGATCATCGTCCCGACGGAACTCGACAAACTACCCGACCTTGCTTTTACTAACATACTCCGGCTCAAAAAGGGATACAACGAGGTTATCATGAAGGAAATACACGATGGCTTAGCCAAAGTCAAGGATGAGGCGGAAACCAACGCCTTACTGGAAAAATTCATGTGCCACAAGGCGATCGAAAAGGAAATCGCGAAGGAGCTGGGAACGGTGGTGTCGTAAAGCCTTCTGGACATCGGACGATCAACTTTGGACCGGTTCGCCAGTGCGGTTTGACCTTTTCCGCCGCCCCATTCTATCATTATATCATTCACTCATTATATCATTGAACACCGCCGCATCCCAGGATTTAACCCACTTCAAATCCCTAGTCGCCAAAGTACCTTTACTACGGCAGGAAATCGCCAAAGTCATCGTCGGGCAGCAGGAGGCGGTCACTGAAATATTGATTACCCTGCTGGCGGGCGGTCATTGTCTGTTGGAAGGCGTTCCCGGCCTGGCCAAGACGCTCATGGTAAGTACATTGGCCAAAACGCTGGACATGAGTTTCAAGCGCATCCAGTTCACACCCGATCTCATGCCGGGCGACATTGTGGGTACCGAAATCCTGGAAGAAGACCACGAAACGGGGCGAAAGTTTTTCAAATTCAACAAAGGTCCGCTCTTTGCGCACGTTGTGCTAGCCGACGAGATCAACCGCACGCCGCCCAAAACCCAGGCCGCCCTGTTGGAAGCCATGCAGGAGGGGAAGGTCACTTACGCTGGAACGGACTACGTCCTGCCGCGCCCATTCCTGATTATAGCCACCCAAAACCCCATCGAGCAAGCAGGTACTTACCCACTGCCCGAGGCGCAACTAGACCGCTTTCTGCTATACGTCAAGCTGGACTATCCTTCCGAAAAGGAAGAACTGGACGTGCTAAAAAGTACTACCGGAACGGCCAAACCCACGCTGCAAACCATTCTGACCGACCGCGACATCCTCGACCTCCAAACCTTGACCCGGCAAGTCCACATCAGCGACGAGTTGATTGTCTACATCAACCGCCTTGTCCGCGCGACACGTCCGCTGGACAGCCCATCTGACTTCGTACGGCAATGGTGCGACTGGGGCGCGGGGCCACGGGCGGGACAAGCACTGGTACTTTGCGCCAAAGCCAACGCCGTGGTGAACGCCCGCTTCTCGGTCGTTCCCGACGACATTCAGACGCTGGCCTACCCCATCCTGCGCCACCGCATCGCGCTGAATTTCAGAGCGGAGGCGGAAGGAATCACACCAGATCGGGTGATTGGGGAGTTGTTGAAGGGGGTAAAGGTTTGAGGTGGTTAGGCGTAAAAACCGTAGTTTTATGAAAAACTAAAAAAACATGGAGCAATTATTGTCCAGAATTATGCTCAATCCGAGGGTTTGCCACGGTAAACCTACGATCCGCAACAAGCGTTATCCGGTGGAACTGATTCTGGATTTGCTGTCGGCGGGAAGTAGCCACGAAGAAATTTTAGCCGATTACCCTACGCTGGAAAATGACGATATTCTGGCGTGTTTGCAGTATGCTGCGAAACTTTCGAGAGTGAAAAGTATCAGAAAGGTTTTGGAATGAAGTTTCTGGTAGATGCTCAGCTGCCCTATCTGCTGGCGATTTGGATGCGTAGTAAAGGCTGCGAGGTAGTTCATACTGAGGATTTGCCCGATAAAGATGAAACTGAAGACGAAACGATAAGATCGATATCTACCAAAGCGAGCTATATAGTTGTTACTGAAGACCTGGACTTTTACGATAGCCATCTACCTCGGAACGCTCCCGAAAAACTTCTCCTGATTACTACCGGAAACATAAAAAACCGCCAATTGCTGGATCTTTTTCGTCGGAATTTTCAGGAAATAGTTAATTTGTTTGAATACTGCGATCTTGTAGAAATGAGCAACGAAGATATGATTGCTCATTATTGAGAGTCGAAAATTTAGAGGAATTGACAGGCTATGAAAACTGACAGTAAGAATGAAAAGGCGAAAATTCATCTCCCAAGCCGGATTCTCAACCAGCCTTCTGCTGGTCTCCTCGCCAATCGTTTCGGCGGCTTACGCCGTACCTGCCCGCAAACTAGGTGTTGCGCTAGTCGGTTTGGGCAATTACAGTACGCGTCAATTGGCCCCGGCATTGCAATATGCCTCGAACTGCCGCCTGGCAGGAATCGTCACGGGTACACCCGCTAAGGCCGAATCCTGGGCCAAACAGTATGACATTCCGGCCAAGAACATCTACAACTACGAGAATTTCGAGCAGATCAAGTACAACACGGATATCGACATCGCGTACGTGGTGCTGCCCAACTCCATGCACGCCGAGTACACCATTCGCGCGGCGCAGGCCGGGAAGCACGTCATTTGCGAAAAACCGATGGCGATCACGGTGGACGAATGCCAGCGGATGATCGACGCCTGCCGCGAAGCGGGCGTGAAACTGTCGGTAGGGTACCGTCTCTATTTTGAGCCGCACCACCTGGAAGTTCGCCGCCTGGGAACAGAAAAAGTGTACGGGGCAGTGAAGATGATGGAAACCAGTTTGGGCTTTTCGATGGCCGACCCGACGGTCTGGCGGCTGAATAAGAAGCTCGGAGGCGGCGGGGCGATCATGGATCTGGGCGTCTATGCCATTCAGGGGGCCAGGCGCGTAGTTGGTGAAGACCCGGTAGCGGTGACCGCGCAGGGCTACGTACGCGACACGACCATTTTCAAAGACATTTACGAAACCATGATGTTCCAAATGGAATTTCCCGGCGGAGCGATTTCCAACTCCACGACTACCTACACGTCGTACGTGGATCGACTGTACGCCACGACGGGTTATCGTTGGTTTGGCCTGCAGCCCGCCTTCAACGCCACAGGTACCACGGGTGATTCGGGCGAGGGCAAGATCAGCTTCGCCACACCCGATTTTCAGCAAATTAAACAGATGGATGCTTTCGCCCAAAGTATTATCGACAATACTGAACCGCTTGCCTCGGGCGAAGAAGGTATGAAAGATCTGAGAATTATAGAAGCTATCAAAAGCGCGGCAGACACGGGAAAGCGGGTCGAGATCGAGTGGAAGAGCTGATATATTGAACCAAAAAAAATTGACCACTAGAAACCAACCTATGAAGAACCTCTTCCTCCTCCGATACGTCGGACCGCTCTTTATCATCTTGAGCGTAGCCGAAGGATTTTCCGTCCAGGCCCAAACTAAGGAAAGGGTCAAAGCCACCGACCTGACCCTCATCGCGCAAGTAGGTACGATTGCCATTTCGCCCTCAGGCAAGCAGGCGGTTTATACCCTGAATACGACGGAGGCCACGCCGGATGCCAAGTTTGAATACGAGTACCGGACGCATCTGTACCTCGCCGATCTTGAAAACAAAAAAGAACCCCAAGCCCTGACCTACGGCGCAGAAAGCGCGAGCCAACCCGCCTGGTCGCCGGACGGAAGCAAGATTGCTTTTGTCAGGAAAGCCAAAGATAAGAATCAGATTTTCGTCTTGCCGCTCAGCGGCGGCGAAGCGTGGCAATTGACGAAGCTCGACTACGGCGCGGGCAGTCCGCGCTGGTCGCCGGATGGGAAGACGATCCTGTTTTCGGCTGGATTGAGCATGGGCGAGATGATGAAGGACTCGATCATCAATCCGAAAAAAGAACTTCCCGCCTGGTCGCTGGAAAAGCCGGGCTTTTCGGACAATTCCTTTGTTAAAGTACCCAAAGACATCAAGCCCGACCCCGACGGATCGCTGGCCGAGATTCGCGCCTTCCTGCAAAAAGACGCCGAAGACAAGAAAGCCAAAGTCATCAACCGCCTGAACTTTCAGGCTGAATCCACTACGCAGCCGGAAATCTCGTTCGGGCAGCTATACAC
>NZ_JBGSXF010000148.1:0-22866 GCF_041751555.1 Persicitalea sp.
CTTTAAGTACGCCGATTTTCGTGGCGCGGCCCTCTTCACCGATGCCCGTATCGACGACGATGCCGATTTCAAATACGCCGAATTCAGCGACGGTGCTAAATTCACTAAAACTCGTTTCAGCGGTGACGCTGATTTCAAATATGCCGACTTCAACCGCGCGGGTGACTTCTCCAACGCCAGCTTCCGAAGTCGCCCCGATTTCAAATACACCAAGGGGCGTTATGATATGTGATCCCAGCAAGGATGTCATCATCCACTGTCCGAAACCGTACAACTATTGTGCGATTTCGGACATTTTTTTGTTTTACGATTTTATAAAATGCTGACTATCAGCAAAACCATTTCATGGTACGCTATTTGGCATACCAAGTTAAGAATAGCAATAATTGTCCATTATCCATTGTCAACTATCCATTAAATAAGTGATTCGACTCAAAAACATCGCCAAGCACTACCCCGCCGGATTCGGCAAAGTTTATGTTCTGCGCAACATCAGCCTGAATGTCAAGGAAGGCGAGTTCGTGTCCATCATGGGGCCGTCCGGCTCGGGAAAATCTACTTTGCTCCATATTCTGGGATTACTGGAAGAACCTTCCGAAGGCGAGTACCTCTTCCTGGACGAGCCCGTACAACAACTCAGCGAAAAGAAACGCACCGAGCTACACCGCCACCACATCGGCTTCGTGTTCCAGGCGTACCACCTCATTGACGAACTTACGGTCTACGAAAACATCGAAACGCCACTGCTTTACAAAGGCACGCCATCGGCGGAGCGCAAGAGTCGCGTGGCCGAACTCCTTGACCGTTTCAACATGGTAGCCAAGAAAGATCTGTTCCCTAGCCAGTTATCGGGCGGACAGCAGCAACTAGTTGGCGTAGCGCGATCAATTGTCCATGAACCAAAAGTCATTTTTGCCGACGAACCTACCGGAAATCTTCACTCCGAGCAAGCCGAGGACATCATGGAGCTTTTCCAGAAACTCAACAAAGAGGATAAGGTAACGATCATTCAAGTCACGCACTCGGAGAAAAACGCCGCCTACGGCAATCGGGTGGTGCGGCTCAAAGATGGTTGGATGGCCTAGTTTAGTGATGAGTGATGAATTATGAGATTTTCGAGACTGCGAGAACTCATGTTATGTCCGGCATTGGCCTCATCTATAATATGTTATTTAAATTAGCCATGATTTTTTTTAGAACCATTTTTCAAATATTGAAACGCCCCGGGCAGCGGTGGTTGGTGGGGTGTTTTTGTCTGGTTTATTTTCCGCTTTCGGCGCAGCAGATGTTGAGTTTGCAGGAGTGCGCTGAGCTTTTGACCAAAAACAACCTGATTTTTCGCGACGGACAATTGCAGGCCGAAGCGGCGCAGGCGCAGTGGCGGCAGGCCAAGTCGCAGCAGTTGCCGCAGCTTGGCATTAACCTGAGCCAAAGCGTGAATTTGGGCCGAAGCATCGACCGCTTTACCAATGCCTACATCGACCAATTGTACAATTCTAGCTACGTGGGAGCGAGGGTTAGTGAAACTATTTTTCAGGGATTTAGTGTACAAAATGAAATTCGTCAGAACAAACTGCTGAAAGAATCAGCCCTGGAAAACAGCGTCGCCGTGCGCGACGCGCAACTCTTACTCATGGTGCAAGCTTATGTGCAGGTGTTGGCGACTAAGGCGCTGCACGAGTCGGCGCAGCAGCAGGTAGCCACGTCCGAAGAGCAGGTGGATCGCGTGGAGAAGCAGGTGAAAGCGGGAGTGGTGGGAGCCAACGGCTTGTACGAAATCCGGGCGCAGTTCAGTAACGATAAATTCGACGAGGTAACGGCTCTGAATAGCTATCGGATGGCCCGTCTGGCGCTTTTTCAACTACTCAATCTGCCACCTGATCCCGACACAGAATTCCGTCCGTTGAGCGTGACTGCAAACGAACCCACCCCTTTGTCCGCTGCCGATCTATTTGAAGAAACCCAGCAAAACTTCCCCTTCATTCGCGCCGCCGAATTGCGGCGACAAAGTTTCAACTACCTGGTCAAATCCATTAAAGGACGCAACTATCCTTCGCTAAACGCTTCCGCCGATTTCGGGGCTTTTTATGCTTCCACCAATAAGCAACTAGACTACTTCGCCCAACTCAATGCCACCCGTAACGGTTCGCTAGGTCTGAATCTTTACATCCCGATCATGGGCCGCTGGCAGACACGTCCGCGCGTCGAACTGGCTCAGGTTCAAGAGCGCGTCGCCCGCAACCAACTGGATCAGAACAAACTGGAACTCCGCCAGGGCATCGAGCAAGCCCTGTTGAACGTAACCGCTTCGCAAGACCGCTACCAGGTCGCCCGTGAAAATGCCGAAGCTCTGGAAGCCAGCTACGCCACGGTAGAAAGCCGACTGAACGCTGGTACGGCCACGATCTTCGAGTATTCTCTCTCAAAGGCAAATCTCGCCCGCGCCCAGGCCAACGCCATCCGCGCCACCTACGAGTACATCATGAACCGCAAAATCCTGCAATATTATCGGCAGGCTAGTTGGGAAGGGGTTTTTTGAGTTGAAAGTTTATAAGTTCATGAGTAGATGCTCTGGAACTGCGAATTCCTAACTCATAGACTCATAGACTCATAGACTCATAGACTCATAGACTCATAGACTCATAGACTCATAGACTTTCAACTACCACGGCCGTCCCGTTCGCGCTGACCATGAGCATAGAGCCGTTGGGGCCGATGGCTTCGTAGTCGAGATCCACGCCGATGACGGCGTTGGCACCGAGTCGCTCGGCTTGCTCGGACATTTCGCGCAGGGCGATGCTTTTGGCCTCTCGCAGGCCCTGTTCGTAGGCCCCGGCCCGCCCGCCGACCACGTCGCGAATCCCCGCGAAGAAATCTTTGACTATGTTGGCCCCGATGATCGCTTCGCCGTTGACGATGCCGATGTACTTGGTGATGTTTTTGCCTTCGATGTTGGAAGTAGTGATGATGAGCATTTTTTAATTGGTTATGATTAATTTTGGGTAAAATACGAAGAGGTAGAAAGCCAGCGTTGGTTCTGTCGATGAGCGGACGCGGGAATCTTTGAGAGGTAAAATTACGTGCCTATGGCTTCTCCTCCTCTGCTTACCTATCACTTTCATTCAACCAGTACCTTATCTGTGCAACCAATCAAAATACTCTTCGCTTTTCTACTTTTTATTCCCGCCGTTCAGGCTCAAAAGTCGGCAACGGCAATACCAGCGAAAGCCCCAACCGTCGATAGCATTCTGGACAAGTACTTCGAGATAAGCGGCGGCAGGAGCCGCTGGGACTCGCTGCAAAACGTTCGCATGAACGGTACCGTGACGGTGCAAGGCATGGAAATCCCCGTCACGATCATTCAGACGAAGGAAGGACAGCAAAAGGTCAGCATCAAGTTTCAGGGTCAGGAAACGACTCAAATGGCTTTCGACGGTCAGACGGGCTGGAGTACCAACTTCATGACCCAGCGGGCCGAAGAAATGAATGCCGAAGCCAACGCCAACACAAAGCAGCAAGTCGGCGACTTTCCCGACGCCTTTCTGCATTATCAAGACAAAGGCTACGTGGCGACGCTGGAAGGCACGGAGGCGATCGAAGGCCTGGACGCCATCAAAATCAAGCTGACCAAAAACCCGGTAAAGGTGGACGGTCAGTCGCAGGAAAACGCCGTGTACTACTTCTTTGACCCCGAAAGCTACCTGCCCGTGGCCATGCGCAACACTTCCCTGAGTGGGCAAACCAAAGGGGCTTCGGTAGAAACGTTGTTGGACGATTACCGCGAAGTCGAGGGATTGCTGTTTCCCTTTACCAGCACGATTAGCTACAACGGAATGCCCGGCGAGACGATTGTATTGGAACGCATTGAAACCAATATTGAGGTGGAGCCTCAACTATTTGCTTTTCCGAAGTGAAGGCTTATTCGTTACGGCACCCAATCCTAAAAAAGTACTACTGCCTGACCGAACAACTTGCTAGTCTTGAATTTCACTAGAAGCAGTAGCATTCTGTCATGGATACCTTTCTGATATTCGTTTTCATCTTCGGGCTTTTTGCCTGGGGAATGTGGCGGCTGCTCAAGTACACCCGTGATACGGTTGGAGAGAACTCGCCCCTCAAAATGAGTCGGGTGTACCAGATTTCTGAATTTAGGTACTTCACGGGTTTTGAAGGAATTATAACCTTCGGGTTGTTTGTGATGGCGATTATACTCTCGTTCATGATTTTCAGAATTCCCGTCTCATCCAACGACTCCCCTATGCTGGTTTATGTCATGCTGTTTCTTATGTTGATCGTTTTTTGGGGAAGCGGAGTGTTAAATCTAATTCTTCTGCTCAACAATTGGAAATACATAAAAGGCGTGGTGATAATTACGCATCCTGACCATCAGGCGGTTGAAGTAAAGCTTCCCGACCGGACCTTCATGTTGCATTCTGGTGATGTTGAGCGGATAGATAGCCTGTCAGCAGGTGATTCCAGAATGAGCAACTGGTACTTGACCTACCATCTTAGAAATGGCGAACATTTTACCTTATCGGGCCGTATGCCTGGCTATGAGGTTATTAGTGAATACTTTCCCGAAGTCGAAACGACTTGGACACATAAGCGATTTGTGTTTCTTCCGTAGTCCTTTTTGTCTAAAAATTCCCGACCTTTGCCCCCCAATTTCGCTTCATACCAAGCGATTTAACAAAAAAGCTGATAGCCTTGTCAGGCTGAGCGCAGCCGAAGCCCGACGCCACTTATGAAAACCAAAGGAATACGTACCAATAAAGTCAACATCGTCACACTGGGTTGTTCTAAAAACCTCGTGGACTCGGAAGTACTTTTCACGCAACTGAAAGGCAACGGCTACAACGTAGCGCACGAGTCGAAGAAAGATGACGCCCAGATCGTGGTCATCAACACCTGCGGCTTCATTGACGGGGCCAAGGAAGAATCCATCGACACCATCCTGCGCTACGCCGACGCCAAGGCCGCGGGCGCGGTGGACAAAGTGTACGTAACGGGCTGCCTGTCGCACCGCTATAAGGACGAACTGGCCCTGGAAATCCCGACGGTGGATGCCTGGTTTGGTACCAACGAGCTACCCCGCCTGCTCAAAACTCTCAAAGCCGACTATAAGCACGAGCTTGTCGGCGAGCGGTTGCTGACCACGCCGACGCACTACGCCTACCTCAAAATCGCTGAGGGTTGCGACCGTCCGTGCAGCTTTTGCGCCATTCCGCTCATGCGCGGCGGCCACGTATCGCGGCCCATCGAGGAGTTAGTGAATGAGGCCAAATCGCTGGCGAAGCGCGGTACGAAAGAGTTGATCCTCATCGCCCAGGATTTGACCTACTACGGACTGGATATTTACAAAAAAAGAAACCTCTCCGATCTGTTGGCGCGGCTTTCCGACGTGGAGGGCATCGACTGGATCAGGCTGCAATACGCCTACCCGGCTGGCTTTCCAACCGATGTGTTGGACGTGATGAACGAGCGGAGTAATATCTGCAAGTACCTCGACATGCCACTGCAATCCGGCTCGACGGAAATACTGAAATCCATGCGACGCGGTATCACGCGCGAGAAAACGGAGGCCCTGATCGAGACGATTCGGGAGCGCGTGCCGGGCATCGCCCTGCGCACTACGCTCATCGTCGGCCATCCCGGCGAAACTGAGGCCTATTTCGACGAGACCTACGAGTTCGTGGAAAAAATGCGCTTCGACCGCTTGGGTGCTTTCCAGTACTCGCACGAGGACAACACCCACTCGCACACCATGCCAGACGACATCTCCGCCGAAATCAAGCAGGAACGAGCCGACGCGCTTATGGAATTGCAGCAAGGCATTTCGTGGGAATTAAATCAGGAAAAAATCGGCAAAACCTACCAAGTACTTTTCGACCGTAAGGAAGGCGGGTACTTTATCGGCCGCACGGAGTTCGACTCACCGGAGGTAGATAACGAAGTACTTGTGTCGGCCAAGCAGTACGTTCGCCTGGGGGATTTTGCGGATGTAAAAATCATTTCGGCGGAAGAGTTTGATTTGTACGGCGAGGTGGTATAAGGAAAACTCCGCATTTTTTTAAATTTGCGCAGTCATCTAGGCTTTAAATTTATGTTCAATAATTGGAAGGTTGATGCTCTCAACTCTCCACTATCAACTCTCCATTAAATTGTTACAAAGACTTCAAACTCTCTTTCTCGCCATCGTCGCCATCGCGATGGGCGTATTTTTAGCTTTTCCTCTTTGGTACAAAATGGGATCAGATGGCGTTCATGAAGCTTCAATGACCGCTTTTCGACTGACTTTCAAGGCCACGCCCGTGCAGACGGGAATCCAACCCGTCTATTACGTGGCAGGAATGGCGATTCTGGTGATTGGCGTGGCGATTTTTGCCATTTTTAAGTACCGCAACCGTCTCATGCAATCGGCTTTGTGTGCGGTCAATTCTATTTTGATGACCGTGCTTCTGGCTACTGTCGTCTATCAAACCTTTTACGAGACGGCAAAGCTTTTCGATGAAGGTGAAACGGGCGACTATCTTGTCGGCTTCTACGCGCTGGTGGTGGCGATGCTCGCCAATGTAGCGGCTAATCGCTTCATTCGCCGCGATGAGAAGTTGGTGAAGGAGTCGAACCGTATGCGGTAGGCGCTAAATCAACCCTTCCTTCAACAAATCGTGCAAATGCACGAAGCCCTTCAGCTTTTCACCTTCCACGACCACAAGTTGCGTGATGCTCCGTGCCTGCATGATTTGCAGGGCGTTCACGGCATAGTCGTCTGGGGCAACGCCGATGGGCGAGGGCGTCATGATGTCGTGGGCGGTCAGGTGAAGTAGTTGGCGGTCGGGGTGCTGGCTGAGCATCCGCCGCAGGTCGCCGTCCGTGATGATGCCGGCCAAAGTACCATCTTCCGCCTTCAACACCGCCGTGGCTCCCAGCCTTTTCGAGCTAATTTCCAGAATCACCTCTTTTAAATTAGCTGTCTCCGGCACAGCGGGTAAGTCATTGTGGGGGTAAATGTCGCTGACGCGCAGGTAGAGTTTCTTGCCCAAACTACCCCCCGGATGGTTGCGGGCGAAATCTTGCCGCGTGAACCCCCGCGCTTCCAGCAGACAGATCGCGAGGGCGTCGCCCAGGGCCATGCAGACCGTAGTGCTGGTAGTAGGAGCGAGGTTTAGTGGGTCAGCTTCGTGAGGGGCGTGGGCGTGGAGAATGAAGTCGGCGTTTCGGGCAAGATAAGAATCCTGGTTGCTAACCATCGCGATCAGGATAATTCCTGCTCTTTTTAGCAGCGGAAGAAGTACCTTTACCTCGGGCGTATTGCCGCTCTTGGAAATGGCGATGACCACATCCCCGGCTTGAATCATGCCCAGATCGCCATGAATGGCGTCGGCGGCATGCATGAACAGGGCAGGCGTTCCGGTGGAGTTGAGCGTAGCAACGATCTTCTGGCCCACGAGGGCGCTTTTGCCGATGCCCGTGACGACTACCCGCCCGCCCGCCTGCAAAATAGTCTCCACGCAGTTTTCAAACGATTCGTCGATAAGTGCTACCAGGTTTTGAATCGCCTCGGCTTCTCGGGCCAACACTTCTTTTGCGATGGACTGAATATTTTTTGCTAACTTCAATTTTGAATCCTTTTCCCGGATTTATTACCTTTAAAAATAATCTGACTAAGCAAAGGTAGAGAACTTTGGAAAAATCCTCCCGCAGACACATAAGATGATAGAACAGACCGAGCAAGTCGCCCCAGGTACCTTAAGAACTAGTTTGAAGGAGATTTTCGGATTCAGCCAGTTTCGGGGCGATCAGGAAATCATTATCAACAATATTTTAGCTGGAAAGAACACCTTTGTTATCATGCCCACCGGGGCGGGTAAGTCGTTGTGCTACCAGTTGCCGGCCTTGGTTCAAGACGGCATGGCGATCGTGATTTCGCCTTTGATCGCCTTGATGAAGAATCAGGTGGATCAGCTCAACGCCTTCGGTATCAACGCGCAGTTCCTGAACTCGACGCTTACCAAGGCCGAAATCACCCGTGTGAAGCGCGACGCGCTCGACGGTAGTTTGAAAATGCTCTACATCGCTCCCGAGTCGCTGACGAAGGAGGAGAATCTCGATTTTTTACAAAAAACCAATCTCTCCTTCGTCGCCATCGACGAGGCGCACTGCATATCGGAATGGGGCCACGATTTCCGGCCTGAGTACCGTCGCATTCACGGCATTATCGATGACATCGGCGACCTACCGATCATTGCCCTTACGGCCACCGCTACGCCTAAGGTGCAGCAGGACATCCGCAAAAATCTGCAAATGGAGGAGGCCGAAACCTTCAAGTCATCCTTCAACCGCGAGAATCTTTATTACGAGATTCGTGCCAAGCACGACGTCAAGAAGCAACTCATTCGTTACGTCCACCACAATAAAGGCAAGTCGGGTATCATTTATTGCTTGAGCCGCAAGAAGGTGGAAGAAATTGCCGCTTTGCTGAACGTCAACGATGTACGGGCGTTGCCTTATCATGCCGGACTAGATTCTCACACCCGCATGGCCAACCAGGATGCTTTTCTGAACGAGGACGTGGAGGTGATCGTGGCCACGATTGCCTTTGGCATGGGTATCGACAAGCCCGATGTACGTTTCGTGATTCACTACGATGTCCCCAAGTCGCTGGAAGGCTACTACCAGGAAACAGGCCGCGCCGGCCGCGACGGGTTGGAAGGTAACTGCCTGATGTTTTACAGCTACGCGGATATTCAGAAACTGGAAAAATTCAATAAAGACAAGTCGGTCACTGAGCGCGATAACGCCCGCCACCTGCTGGGCGAAATGGTGGCATACGCCAACCTTGGCGTATGCCGGCGTAGGCAGCTGCTGAGCTACTTTGGCGAATATTACGGGGAAGACTGCGGTTTCTGCGATAACTGCATGAAGCCGACCGAAACTTCCACCGTTCAGGAGGAGGCTACGCTGATCCTGAAAGCGGTGAAACTGACCGAGGGGCGCTTCGATGGTGAACACATAGCTGACCTCCTCATGGCCAAGGAAAACCAGTACGTTCGCAGCTACGAACACGATAAACTCGACGTATTCGGTAAGGGTAAAGAACTCAATGCTTCGCACGAATTTTGGGTGTCGCTCATTAGGCAATTGGTGATTTTCGATTACCTTGTCAAAGACATCGAGAACTACGGCGTGCTGCGCCTCTCGGAGCGCGGCGACACCTACCTGGGTGGTTCTTATCCGATCACGATCCACGCGGATCACAATTACGAAGAAAAAGTGAGCAAAGACGATGACGACAATGGCGGCCCATCCGCCAACGGCGGCCACGCCTACGATGAGGCGCTGCTATCGCTGTTGAAGGCCCTGCGCAAGAAAGTGGCCAAGGAGAAAAACCTGCCGCCTTACGTGATTTTCCAAGATCCCTCGCTGGAAGAAATGGCCACGGTGTATCCGACGACCGCGCAAGAGATGTCGCAGGTCAACGGCGTGGGTATGGGTAAGGTGCAGAAATTCGGCAATCAATTCATTGACGCCATCACCAAGTACGTCGAGGAAAACGAGATTGAAACGGCCAAGGATGTGGTCGTAAAGTCGATGGTCAACAAGTCTAAGATTAAGATTTACATTATCCAGCAGGTCGATCGCAAGGTCGATTTGGAGGAAATCGCTGATGCCAAGGGGCTGGGGATGGATGAACTCATCGAAGAAATAGAGCACATCTGCTACTCGGGTACCAAACTCAACCTCAACTACTATATCAACCAAGTCATCGACGCTGATCGGCAGCAGGAGATCAAGGAATACTTCATGACCGCCGAAACCGACAACATGGCCGCCGCCCTGGAAGAATTTGCCGACGAGGACGTCACGGAAGAAGAGTTGAGGCTGGTGCGAATCAAGTTTATGTCGGAATTCGCCAACTAGCTCCACACACACGAAAACATGAATGAGCTTTTCCGGAAAATGGGAGAAGCCAGATTACTACTATATGAACATATTAATACTGGGTTCGGGCGGGCGCGAACACGCTTTCGCCTGGAAGGTGGCGCAGAGTCCGCTCTGCGACGATTTGTACGTAGCCCCCGGCAACGCCGGAACGGCGGCGGTAGCGACCAACGTTTCGATAGCCTATAACGATTTTGAAGCCGTTGCCGCTTTGATATCTGAAAAGAGCATCGAACTCGTCATTGTTGGTCCCGAGGAACCGCTGGTACGGGGCATCATCGATTTCCTGCAAGCTCGTCCTGAATTGAACCATGTCCGACTCATTGGGCCTGATCAAGCTGGGGCGCAGTTGGAGGGAAGCAAGGATTTTTCCAAAATTTTTATGGAAAAATACGGGATTCCCACCGCCAGCTACCGCACCTTCACGGCCGATACGCTTGACGAGGGCATGGCTTACTTACAATCGCACGCGTTGCCCGTCGTTCTTAAAGCCGACGGACTGGCGGCGGGGAAGGGTGTTATCATCGCTGAGACGGTAGCACAGGCCCAGCAGACCTTGCAGGAAATGCTGGTGGACGGAAAATTCGGTGCGGCGGGCAATCGCGTGGTCGTGGAGCAATTCCTGAAAGGTGTCGAGTTGTCTGTTTTTGTTCTGACTGACGGTACGAATTACAAAATCTTGCCCGAAGCCAAAGATTACAAACGTATCGGCGAGAACGACACCGGACTGAATACCGGAGGCATGGGTGCCGTATCGCCCGTAATTTTCGCTGACGAAGCATTTTTAAAAAAAGTAGAGGAAAAAATCGTGAAACCCACGCTGGATGGGCTACGGCAGGAGGGCATAAAGTACGTAGGGTTCATCTTTATTGGCCTGATGAGCGTCAAGAGAGAACCTTACGTGATCGAGTACAATGTGCGCATGGGCGATCCAGAAACCGAAGTGGTGCTTCCGCGCATCCAGTCGGATTTGGTAACGCTGCTGATGGCCACGGCGAAGGGGAATTTACAAGATGTCCCCATGACAATCTCGCCACAGGTGGCTGTCACAACGGTGGTAGTGTCGGGAGGCTATCCCGGCGACTATGAAAAAGGCAAGGTAATTGCCGATACGGATAAAGCCGAGGATGTGATGGTGTTTCATGCCGGAACCGCATTCAATGGCAATACGGAGGTCGTTACCAACGGTGGAAGAGTATTGGTCCTCACGGGCATTGCGAACTCTTTGGAAAATGCCGTTCACAAATCACAGCGAGCGGCCCAGACGATTCAGTTTGAAGGAAAATACTACCGCCATGATATCGGCCTCGATCTCTTACGATATAAAGATTGAGGATATAGATTATGGGATGCATATCATGTTCATCCGGCGGTTGCGGCTCCAGCGATGGTGGCGCAGCCCCTGGCTGCAAAAGCAATGGCAACTGCGGAACGGGTGGTTGTAATAAAATGAATACGTTCGACTGGCTGAGCCACATGGAAATACCCGTGGCGCAGCGCTTCGACGTGCTGGAAGTAAAGTTCAAAGGCGGGCGAAAGGAGTTTTTCCGCAACGTCAACCAACTTGACCTGACCACGGGCGATTTCGTGGTTTGCGAAATGCAGTCGGGCCACCACGTAGGAATGGTGTCGCTACAAGGCGAACTCGTGCGGCTACAAATGAAGCGCAAGAGCGTCGTAGTTAACGATGATCTGAAGGTGATCCACCGCGTGGCCGATGAGAAAGATCTCGAAAGGCATACACAGACCATCGCCCGCGACTTGCCGACAATGTACCGCAGCCGCGAAATCATCAGGAGTTTGAAGCTAAACATGAAGCTGTCGGACGTGGAGTTCCAGTCCGACAACTCCAAGGCTACGTTCTACTACTCTTCTGAGGAACGGGTAGATTTCAGGGAATTGATCAAGCTACTGGCCACCGAGTTTAGAATCCGCGTCGAGATGCGGCAGATCAGTCTGCGGCAGGAAGCCGGACGGTTGGGCGGCGTGGGATCCTGTGGTCGCGAGCTTTGCTGCTCGACCTGGATCACGGATTTCAAGACCATCTCCACTTCGGCGGCCCGCTACCAGAACCTGTCGCTCAACCCGGCTAAGCTATCGGGTCAATGCGGACGGCTCAAATGCTGCCTCAACTACGAGTTGGAAACCTACATCGACGCGTTGAGCCACATTCCGAAGGTACACGCTCCGCTGAAAACCAAGAAAGGTAACGCCGTCCTGCAAAAGACAGACATCTTTAAGCGGATTATGTATTTCAGCTTCGAGAAGGACAACAATTGGTATCCTGTCGCCGCCGAAAAAGTGAAGGAGATTCTCGTTTTAAACAAAAAAGGCGAGGTACCCGAAACGCTGGAAATCATGGTAATGCCTGAGGTTGCTTTGGCTGAGGAAACCAAAGAAGCCGGGTCGCTTAGCACTGACCTCGAAAGCCTGGATCGCAAATACAGCGAAGCCAACAAGAAGAAAAAGCGCAAGAAAAACCGGAACAAACCCCGGAGCAAATCGCGTAATCCCTCTGGGAAAAGCGGGGGCGCGAAGGAGTAAGGAATTTGCTCTCGATTACGACAATACAGACAGGGAAATTATAAGGGCTGTCCATACCGGACAGCCTTTTTTCTGATAAAAATTTTAAAAAGAGGATCACAACTACCCACCCCCCTTATCGTCGTCACGCCAAAATAATGATTCAAAAACTCTATAACATCTCCCAAAAAACATCCCGCCGGATCATCGGTCTGATGTCCGGTACTTCACTGGATGGTTTGGACGTGGCTTTGTGTAGAGTTAGTGAGAGTGGTCTGGCGACAGAGGTGGTTGTGGAGGATTTTGCTACGGTTCCTTACACGGAAGAATTTCGGGAAAAGATCAGAGAAGTTTTTGCCAAAAGGGAAGTCGATTTTCAGCACCTGTGTTTGCTAAACGCCCACATCGGTACTCAGCACGGACGGATGGTGCTGGGGTGCCTGGAAACCTGGAAAATCGCTCTTGGCGAAATCGACCTGATCGCCAGCCACGGGCAGACGGTCTATCACGCGCCCAAGAAGCAGCACGGCCTGGCAGACTACCCCAATGCCACGCTGCAAATCGGCGACGGCGACCACATAGCCGTCACGACGGGTATTATTACTGTCAGCGATTTTCGGCAAAAGCACATCGCGGCGGGCGGTGAAGGCGCACCTTTGGCTGTGTACGGCGATTATCTTTTGTTTTCAAAAAAAGGCGAGAACCGTATCCTACTGAATATGGGCGGCATCGCTAACTTTACTTACCTGCCCGCCACCCAACGTGCCGACGAAGTATTTACTACCGATACTGGCCCCGGCAACACTTTGCTGGATGCTTTTACCAGGAAGTACTTCGACAAGCCCTACGACGAGAATGGCGCCTTGGCCGCCGCCGGAACAGTCGAGCCGAAACTACTGGAAGCTCTGAAGAACCACGCTTTTTTTAAAGTCGATTTCCCCAAAACTACCGGCCCGGAGGTATTCAACGCGGGTTATGTTCAGGCTGCACAAAAGCAAAGCAATACCGAAAGTACTTCACCCAAAAATCTCCTTGCCACGCTTACCCGATTCAGCGCCGAGACGATTTCGGAAGCAATCATCAATACAATAGACAAAAACGCACAGTACACCCTCTACGCCAGCGGCGGCGGCGCGCACAACCCGGTCTTGATGCAACACATCCGCGAACAACTACCCAATTTTCGAATAAAAGACATGCAAGCACTCGGCGTAGCAGGAGATGCGAAGGAAGCGGTACTTTTTGCGATACTTGCCAACGAAACCGTCGCCGGAGGCACCACTGACTTTGGCACCCGCGAAGGCGTTCCGAGCGTGAGGATGGGGAAGGTGTCGTTTCCTTTTTGAGGGGCAAAGGCGCAAAGTATTTTAAGCATGAGGGGTATGGTAGCAGCATATGCTGGTTTACCCTTCAACAGCAAGGGCTGCCCCGCCTCAACTCTTCAACAATTACACGCCGGGCGGGAGATCCCGTTCCACAATCACACAATTACACAACCATGTACGACATCACCATCATCGGCGGCGGCATTGTCGGATTAGCTACCGCCCTGCGGCTGAAAGAGCAGCGGCCCACGCTGCGGCTGCTATTGCTGGAAAAGGAAAAAAGCGTGGCCCAGCATCAGACGGGACACAATAGCGGCGTGATCCACTCCGGCCTGTACTACAAGCCCGGTAGCCTGAAAGCCACCAACTGCATCCGGGGCTACCGGATGCTGCTGGATTTTTGTGATAAGGAAGGCATCGCCTACGACCTTTGCGGCAAAATCGTTGTCGCCACCCGCCCCGAGCAGGTACCCATTCTGCACGGTCTGCACGAGCGCGGCTTGCAGAACGGCTTGACCGATAACCGCAGAATCACTTTCGAGGAAATGCGTGAGATCGAACCCCACGTGCAGGGTCTGGAAGGGATTTGGGTGCCATACACCGGAATCATAGACTACAAAACGGTTTCGGAGAAATATGCCAAGCGCATCAAGGAACTGGGCGGGGAGCTAAGGTTTGGAGAAAAAGTAATTAACATCAAACACACCGACGGCCGCTCACAGATCAGCACCGAAAAAGGCGGCGAGTACAAAGCCAAACTCGTTGTCAACTGCGCGGGGCTGTACTCTGATACCGTGGCGCAACTTACGCAGGAAGAGTCAGTCAAAGTACGGATCATTCCCTTCCGGGGTGAGTACTATAAGCTAAAACCTGAGAAAGAATATCTAGTCAAAAACCTAATCTACCCCGTTCCTGATCCAAATTTCCCCTTTCTGGGTGTTCACTTCACGCGCATGATCGAGGGTGGGGTAGAGGCGGGCCCCAACGCCGTGTTGGCCTTCCGGCGCGAAGGCTACGGCAAAATGAACTTCAACTTCAAAGAATTTTCGGATATCCTGGCCTGGCCGGGCTTCCGAAAGGTAGCGGCCAAGTACTGGCGCACGGGACTGGGCGAAATGTACCGCTCCTTCTCCAAAGCCGCCTTCACTAAAGCCCTGCAGGAGCTCATCCCCGAAATCCAGTCTGCCGATCTCGAACCCGGCGGCGCGGGCGTTCGCGCTCAGGCCTGCGACTATGACGGCGGCCTGCTCGACGACTTCGCAATTCTGGAAAGTACCTCGGCCATCAACGTCGTCAACGCGCCATCTCCGGCGGCAACTTCGTCGCTGTCCATCGGGCAGACGATTTCGGAGCGAGTGCTGGCGCGGCTGTGAGGGAAGCGATGGGGAAGTCGATGACGGTTACCGCTCACGACAAACTTGAAACGTTGGCGCGTGACATCCTGCCTGGTCTTGCTTCCCGAATCGGGGCTTAGGTTTCTCGAAAAAAGGAGTTTTAGAGGGACTTTTGGTATTAGCACGATTCTCTTGGACTAGTATTTTTGACCTTAACTCACGCTACGAGCATGGTTACCAGTATACTACTAGTTATGATCGGGATAGCCCTCGTTCTTCTGGCAGCTAGTGATTTTGCCTTCACCGCCTTTGTCCTCACGGGCGAGGGAGTTATAACTGCGCGATTGGGGCGCGGCATATACAATTTCATGCAATGGCTGGCGGGCCACGACGGGCGGAATCAGTTGCTCAACTACATCGGATTGGTGACGATCTTTTCCATAATCACCGTCTGGATACTGTTGCTGTGGACGGGCTTTACGTTTATTTTCGCCGCCGACACTAATTCTATTCTGGTGGGGCAGGACAAAACCCCGGCAGATATTTTCGAAAAAGTGTACCACGTGGGCTATACCCTCTCCACACTGGGCATGGGCGATTTCGTGCCAGGAAACGACTTCTGGCGGATACTCACCTCCTTTATATCGTTCGTGGGGATGGTACTCGTCACCATGTCGATCTCCTACCTGGTTCCCGTACTTTCCAACGCCATTCATAAGCGGTCGCTCAGTTTGCAAATCAGCAGTCTGGGAGCTACGCCAGAGGAGATCGTCATCAATAGCTACAACGGTAAAGACTTCAGTAGTGCTACGGGGGCGCTCAGCGACCTTTCGGCGGAGATTTTCCTTTACACCCAGAACCACCTGGCCTATCCTATCTTGCATTACATGCACAGCAACACCCCCAGCGAAAATATAGCTCTCAAGCTAACGGCGCTGGATGAAGCGCTTACGATTTTCATGTTTCATGTACCCGAAGCTCAGCGCCCCGATGAGCTGCAACTCCAGTCGGTGCGTCGGGCCATCACCGCTTACCTCACAACCATTACCTACCTCGAACCCGCCTCGGAACCGCCGCCTTTGCCCCGTTTTCAAATTATTGAAGATCATACGGGCGTAAAGCTCGACCGTACTTCGCCACTCGATGCCCGCGAATTGTATCACGGACTGGAAAAAAGGCGGAAGTTGCTGCTGGCCGATCTCCGAGACGGTGGTTGGCAGTGGGACGATATCGGCGGTGAGAAATACGAAACCGATCTCGATGTACCATTTGCCAACAAACTTCTCACCTCATGAACTCCTGGTTTTCTGCGCCGCCGCTTCACTTGCTTTGGATCCTGCTGTCGTGCACGGTTTTCTACCTGCTCATCATTCTGATTACACGGGTAGTGGGACTGCGTAGTTTCACTACTTTTTCCAGTTTCGATATCCTAATTACGCTGGCGATGGGGGCCTTGTTGGCTACCACGGTACTAGACCGCGAAGTAGCCTTACTGGAAGGATTGACGGCACTTGTTTCGCTTTTCGGATTACAAATCCTCGTATCGACGCTGCGAGCGCGAAGTAGTTTGATCAAGAAGTGGCTGGACACCCCTCCCACACTATTGATGAAAGATGGGAGAATCCTGCACGACAATCTCCGCGCGGTACGACTCACGGAAGACGAACTATTGGCCAAGCTACGCGCTAATAATGTTTTCAACTACGGGCAGGTCGTCGCGGTAGTGTTGGAAAGCTCAGGTGAGGTATCAGTTTTGAAAAAATCAAAAGGGGATATTCCCCTGAACGACCAGTTATTGGAAGGAGTAGTGAGCGAAGCGTAGTTTTTGAATTGAATCTCTAAATCATTTTCCAAAAAAGCTGTTATCATTGCACCAACAACAGTTAAGACATCAACCTAATCTCAAAAAATGATTTATAAAACTAAAGTATTGGCCTTCGCGCTCTGCGGATTAGTAATCCTGCAAACAAACACCTTTGCCCAAAAAAAAGACGTAAAACCCCTGACTCCGGAAAAATTCATCGATCCCGCTAACATGGACATGTCTGTGAAGCCGGGCGATGATTTCTACACATATGCCAGCGGCAACTGGATCAAAAACAACCCGGTGCCCGCCAAGGAAACGCGCTGGGGTAGTTTCAACGTCCTGCGCGACTTCAACATCGAGGCTGTGCGCGGCTTGCTCGATGATGCCGCTATCAACAAGAACGCTCCGGCGGGTTCGGTCGAGCGGCGCGTGAGCGACTTTTACAAATCGGCTATGGATAGCGCGGCAATCGAAAAACTGGGCTACACCCCTATCAAATCTGACCTGCAAAAAGTCAACGCCATCAATAGCAAGCAAGCCGCGATCACGCAAATCGCCAAAGCCCGTACCGAGGGCGAGGGTAGCCCCTTTTTTGGCTTTTATGTGGGTCAAGACCGTAAGGACGTGGAAGTGATGATTCCACAGTTCTCGCAGGGCGGCACCACACTGCCCGACCGCGACTACTACCTGAAAGATGACGCCCGCAGTCAGAAAATCCGCGCTGCTTATAACGACTATGTCATAAAGCTCTTCACGCTCACGGGTACTTCCGAAGCGCAGGCCAAAGCGAACGCCGACGCCATCATCAAGCTGGAAACCGAACTGGCCCGCGCCCAAATGCCGCGCGTAGAGATGCGCGACCCGCAGAAAACTTACAATAAACTGTCGGTGGCCGATTTCTCAAAAAGTACCCCTCACTTCAATTGGAAGCAAGTTATGCCCATGATGATGGTGACTGGAGAAGACACGGTGCTGGTGAATAATCCCAAGTTTTTTGTGAAAGTCGATTCACTTTTTGCCGCCACTTCACTGCCTGACCTGAAAGCCTACCTGACCTGGAACGTGCTGAAATCATCGGTTAGCTACCTGAGTTCCGATTTCGTGGATGCGGCCTTTGCCTTCAATCAGGTACTGACCGGGCAAAAAATACAGACGCCCCGCTGGCAGCGGATGTCGCAGCTCACCGACCGCACTATTGGCGAACTACTAGGGCAGCTTTACGTAAAAAAGTACTTCACGCCCGCCGCCAAGCAACGCATGGATCAGTTGATCAAAAACCTGGTGAAAGCTTACGAGCAGCGGATCAACGGTCTGGAATGGATGAGTGCCGAGACGAAGGAAAAGGCGCTGGCTAAGCTCCACAACTTTACCCCCAAAATCGGTTATCCCGACAAATGGCAAACCTACCAGGGTTTCGACATTAAACCCACAACGTTTTATGCCAATGTGAAGAACGGCGACGCCTGGGATTATAAGGACATGGTCGATCGGTTGGGCAAACCCGTGGACCGCACCCGCTGGGGCATGACGCCGCCCACGGTGAACGCCTATTACAGTCCCGTGCTGAATGAAATTGTGTTTCCGGCGGGTATCTTGCAATTCCCCTTCTTCGACCCGAACGCCGACGACGCGGTGAACTACGGCGGCATCGGCGCCGTGATCGGCCACGAGATTTCGCACGGCTTCGACGACAGCGGCAGCCAATACGATAAGGACGGCTACCTCCGCAACTGGTGGACTGACGATGATCGCAAGAAGTTCGTGGGACTGGCCGACCGCATCGTGGAGCAGTACAACAACTATACCGTGCTGGACACGATCCACGTCAACGGTCGCCTGACGCTGGGTGAAAACATTGGTGATCTCGGTGGTCTGAACGCGGCCTATACCGCCTTTAAGATGACGCCCGAAGGCAAATCGAACAAAAAAATCGACGGCTTTACGCCCGATCAGCGCTTCTTCCTGGCCTGGGCGCAGGTATGGCGCACCAATATCCTGCCCGAAGCCGCCGCCCAGCAAGTGTTGGTCGATCCGCACTCACCCGGCGAGTGGCGCACCATCGGCCCGCTCATCAATATGGACGCCTGGTACGAGGCCTTCGACGTGAAGCCCGGCGACAAGCTGTACGTCGCACCGGAGAAGCGGATTTATTTGTGGTAAGGAGGGCGTTATTCTGAAGTAAAAAAGGGGGGAAGATTAAGCGAACTATCGCTTAATCTTCCCCCCTTTTTTACAACTACTTCTCCCGGCTCTGCAAAAAAGCCAGTAAGTCGCGCATATCCTCAACGCTCAGTTGGTTTTGCAAGCCATCTGGCATAAGTGAAGTCCTGCTCATCCCGTAATCCTTCATGTCTTTTTTCTGGAAAGTCACGAAGCCCTTGTCCTGCGTTAAAAGGTCAATTTCTTTCTCGCTCACATCGATCTGGCGCCCCATGTAAGCCTCACCATTTTTCAGATTGACGTACCAGCCCTGCCACTCGGGGCTGATTTCCGCCGAAGGCTGCAAGATGGCGCGAATGAGTTGGTTAAGCGATTTTGACATCCCCACGTTCGTCAGGTCAGGACCGAGGTCGCCGCCCCGGCCTTCGATGGCGTGGCAGGCGGCACAAACGGCCTGCACCGAGTAAAATACCCGCCGTCCGCGTTTGGCTTCGCCGCCCTTTTGCAGGGCTTTTCCCCAGGCTTCGTAGGTAGTGGGGCGACTGACAAGGTCGGGCAGCGGCCTACCCACATACAAGCGCAGGTACCGTTCGGCTTCCGCCCGCACTTCCGGCGATTTGTCCTTGAGCAAGGGTTTTATTTTCTCAGAAAAATTACCCGGCTGACGACTCAGGGCCAGCAAAGCTTCTGCCCTGACCTCGGGGGAGGTGGCGCTCGATTTTGCCGTTTGGAACAATTTCTCAGCAATCGCCGCGTCGGGTATTTGAGCCAGCGACCGAACTACCTCCAACTGCATTCCGGCGTCCTTTTCCTTAGCAAGAAGCGCGAGCAGCAAGTCGGCCTTCTGCGCGGGTTCATCGAGTAGTTTGACCGCCATAGCACGCACCGCAACGGGATGTATCTTGTCCTCTATGAATTTTTCAATAAAATTTTCGGGCAAAGGCCGCTCGATTTTCTTCGTGTAGGGTTCAGCTCGATTCTGGTAAATATTCAAGAACTCGGGCTGCAAGTGCCGTATCGTTTCCAAGTAAGTTTCGAAGAGCAATAAAGAAGGCGTTCCTACCGTCAGTGACTTGTCCAGATCTGCGCGGGATTCCACCAGTCCGGCCTTCCCTACCCACATCATTGCCCGCTGCCGAACCCGTGCGTCGTCGTCGGTCAGCATTTGCCGCATCAGTCCTTTGTCGGGTCGAAAACCGGAACGTTGCAGCGCCAGCAGCGCCCCGATTCGGATAAGCGGTTCGGTACTTTTAACCGTCTGTACTAGTTGTTCGTGGTGAGACGGACGGGCCAGCATGACCATCGCCGCGTGGCGCATGAAGGGGTCGCTGGAAGTCAGTCGTTTGGCCAGGTAGGCAAAGTTGGTGTGGGGGCCGGTGTTGTAAACTACCCGCAGCGGCAGGGAAGCCGAGTCTGGTGGTGCCAACTTGGATAGTTTTTGGGGGTTTTCTACCGCCACGTTTTTCCTGGCAGATAGTTTCCAAATCCGTCCGCGGCCGTGGTTGGGGTAATTGCGCAGCACCCAGTCGGTAAAGTAGATGTTGCCTTTGTTGTCGGTGGCGAAAGCCACCGGGCGGAAGTTTTCGCCACCTTGCACCAGCACCTGCGTGCTACCCGTGAGCGATACGCCATCGGGTTTCAAATCAATGCGCACAATTCGGCTTTCTTCCCAAATACTGGCTAGCATCTGACCCCGATAATCTGCGGGCAGGGCGGCCAAATTGGCGTTCAATAAGCCCGACGGTGCCTCGCCCAGTCCGACGGCGTAGGGCAGAGTACCGGGCAATTCGCCGTTCCAGGCCAAATAAGGATTGATGCCGCTGCCGCCGAACAGCGATTGGTAGCCGTAGTCGCCGCCCGACACAACATCCACGAGGCGATTTGGGCCTCGGCTGTCGGGGTCGTTATCGACGGTGAGCAGATGACCCGTGTCACTGAACTTGACATCCACCGGATTCCAGAAACCCGTCGCGACTTCTTCCAGTTGGGAGCCATCGGGCCGGGCGCGAACGATATTCCCTCCATCGCCGTAACCCGTAACGGACGAACCGTCGGTACCGACCAACTTCCACAATGCTCCACCTGTATTTCCCCGCGAGACGTACAGCCAGCCATCTGGCGAGAACGTAATGCCCAGCAAGGCCGAGTGCGCGTACACTTTGTCGGGTTCGGTAAGTTCAAGTACCTTCTTGCGGTCTTCACTACGTCCGTCGCCATCGCGGTCGTAAAGTACCGTCACGTCGCGGGAAGTGACGACGTAGAGATTTCCAGTGGGCGAGAAGGCAATGTTGACGCCCTCTTTGAAGCCATCGGCGAAAACGGAGGCTTTCTCCGGTTGTCCATCGCCATCTTTATCCTCAAAAATCTTGATCTGATCGCTCTTCGGCCCGGCATAGTCGGCGGGTGGCTGATGGGTGTTCGATTCCAGCACAAAGACGCGGTCAAGGCTGTCTACCGCAATGCCGATGGGCGTAACGATGACGGGGTTTTCGGCGACGAGGGTCAGTTCGAGGCGGTCGTCGAGTACCTGGGGCGGGTTTTCGGGAAGGGGCGCGGTTGGTTCTTTATCTTGAAAAGAAAAAAGTAATGCCGTAAGCAAAACCAGAAGTTTTCCTCTGTTCATGGATTTAACTCTCATATTTCTGAAATAACGCATACGCCTTCCGCAAATCATTCTCCACCGTGTCGTGACTCAGCGGCGGGGCCATTTCCACGACCAGGTACCCTTCGTAACCGTGACCAAGCATCCGCTCGATAACGCCCGCGTTATCGGTCACGCCTTCGCCGAAGCGCACCACTTTATGGATACCCAAACGCTCGGTTTCTTTCAGGTCGATGTGCAGAATGCGGCTGTGGAAACGCTCTACGACTTCCAGCAAATTCACGTTAGCTCCGTCGAAATGCGCATTGTCCATGCACATCCCGACGTTGGCCGAAGGGATCGCGCTGAAAATCTTGTCGTAATCCGCAATGTTTTCGATGTTGTTCTCGGCGTGATTTTCCACCAGCACCAGCATATCCATCGCCTCGGCGGCAGGAGCCAGTTCTTTCAGTGTTTCGATCACGTTGTCCAGTCCGCCCTGCGTCCCGCGCTTAGCCCCGGTGAATTTCACACGCCGACAACCCAGCCGCTTGGCCGCTTCCATGCACCACAGTTTATGGCCGACGTCCGTAACGACTCGCCCACTCGAACCGAAGGCCGTACCCTGCACGCTGATGGGTTTCAGGCCGTGCTTGCGGCAGCGTTCCGCGATGCTTTCCAGTCCGGCGGGCGTGAGGTTGCGGCCGTACCAAGTATTAAACTCTACGTTTTTGAAGGGTAGTTTGGGGATGATCTCAAAGGCTTTCTCGAAGTTCTCATCTCCAAAGCCGTCGCAGGTAATGGTCGCGATGGCGAGTTCTACTTTTTTGGGTTTTGAAGTTTTAGAAACGGGATGAGCGGAAGAAGAACTCAGCACGGCCACTCCGGCTGCGCCGAGGGAAGCGGTTTTCAGGAATTTACGGCGGGCAAAGGCATTTTTCATGATGTTAGGCTTCAAATAATGACACGATGTTACCGCCGCTTCGTCCAATACTCCCAGATTTCAAACATCTCCATCGTCTCCTCGTCGGCCTCGATGTCAGTGAGTTGGGAATACTTTACCGGAACTTGGTAGTTGTAATCGTCCATTTCGATCAGCAGCCGGAAATCGTCGCCCCGAAAACCGTCCGAATCGCTGTGCAGCCCCACGACCGCGACGCGCTTTGTTTCACGGCTTCCCCCTTTTTTGGTCAG
>NZ_JBGSXF010000149.1:0-2218 GCF_041751555.1 Persicitalea sp.
ATCGACCAGCGCCTGACCGACTTCAAGCCGGGTAGTTTCGGCCCGGGGGAAGGCAAGGCGGTTTTTACCCAAAACTGCGGCACCTGCCACCAGATAGACGGCACCGGCGGACTAGTCGGTCCGCAGCTCGACGGGATCGGCAACTGGGGGGGCAAAGCCCTCACCCAGAAGATTCTTGACCCCAACCGCAATATCAGCGAAGCCTTCCGCACCTACAACATCACGCTGAACGACGGCAAGTCGCTGACCGGACTCCACCCCCGCACCGAAGGCGAGGCGATGGTCTTCGCCGACCCGGGCGGGCGGGAATTCACCGTGGCCAAAAAAGACATGAAGGAGTACAAGCCTTCGCCCTACACGCTAATGCCCGACCAATTTCGGCATACGATTCCTGAAAAGGAATTTTATGCTAGACTACCTGTTAAGCGTGAGGTGAATTATTTTGGCAGGAACGGGCCAACCTGGTACGGAGTGCATAAAAAGTGTGACGGTACGCCGTATTCTTTGGCTAGATCGACGGGCTTGTAGCCGAAATCCTCCATTCGGATTTTGATCAGTTCCACAGGATCGACTTCCGGCAACTCGCTTTTCCTTTCCTCGAAGTCGGAAATGAGGTGCGCCAGTAAGAGCTTCTCCTTATGGTCAGCCATATTTTTTTCAGCATGCCTGACTTGCTCGTAGCGGGCCAAGGCACTATTGTAGTCCAGCTCTGTCTCGATGCGGCTAACCCGTGGTAAGTTTGTGTTCCACCTATTCGGCGCTCTGGCTGAGTTCGATCGAACAGCAGCGGCTGACCGTCGGCGCACCGGCGCAATCTGATTCAGGAGTGGACGATGACGGGTCTGTCGGCTCGGGCGCGAGGCTGGTTGGGTGGACGCCCAAAAAGTCTGGATTCGGACAAATAACAATTAGCGGTTCAGCTCTATGAAGCCAAGAAAACCTCAATCAAGAAAAGCTGTGGGGTGCTGGACATAAGCATACCAACTCTGTACGCCTACGTATTAGACAGTCAGAAGGATAGTTTGCCCATGTGCGATACTCGATGGAACATTTCTTGCGAATTTGGGCGCCTTTCCCTATCATCTGGTTGATAACAAACTTATTATCCAACTTTCCCAGAAGCAACAGAAGCTCATTGAGCATCAAATAGCCTATGTTGAAAAAGAGGTGGAAGCCACCCTTCAACAGGATAAGCAGGTCTTCCGACAATTCCAACTTGCCAAATCGGTCGTCTGCATTGTTCTGGTCATAGTAGTAGCTTTTTTGATTTATACCGAGAACTTCACAGCCTTTGATCGCACGGGCGCCCCCGAATGGTCGACAGTTTTCTTCAAATCACTCAAACCCACCGTTCGGCCACCCCACCGTCCGTACTAACTGTAGTCCTTGTCTTCATACCGTCCTTTTTCGGCGCATACCCCAACCGTTAAAACCGTAATCGTCCTAAATAGCCACCACTTTCCTGCAGACAGGCCAGACCATCGACCACATTATCCCGCTCCACCATGAAGTGACGGATGCCTTGACGATGCGCTTCGGCAAACAGCGGCCTGAAGTCGATAATTCCGCTACCGGGGCAGGCAAAGTCCTGCTCTGTTCCCCCCGCCATATCCTTCACGTGAAGAATCGTATAGCGACCGCTGTATTTCCGGAGCATAGCCAGCGGATCGGCTCCCCCTTTGGTAACCCAGTAGAGATCCATTTCACACTTCACCAAAGCAGGCTCGGTATGGGCCATCAGATAATCGAACGGCATCCCGGCTTCCATCGGGATAAACTCTTTATCGTGGTTGTGCCAGCACAAGGTCAGGCCCCGCTGTTTGCAGAGTTCGCCCATCTGATTAAGCAACTCAGCACTGTGCTGACAATCGGCCAGTGAAAACGGACCTCCGACTGACCAGGGCCAGTACACCACCGCGTATTGGGCATTGAGGGCGTTCAGGCTGTCTAATTTTGACCCTATCTTATCAGGAGTGATGGATAGAGGGAGCCCCCCCCCGCCAATGACAGTTAGGCCGATCTGGTTGCAGAATTTGAGGAAATCCGGCGCTGAATCTCCATAAAAACTACCCGTTTCCATCTCGGTGAATCCGTAGTCGACGGCTTTTTTGAGGGTTCCCTGCCAATCCTGTTTTAACGCTTTGTTGACAATACCGGCAATGAATCCTAACTGGTCGATTCGTTTTGTTGCCGATTCGCCCAATACCGGCCACGCCGC
>NZ_JBGSXF010000150.1:0-3998 GCF_041751555.1 Persicitalea sp.
GGTCGAGACGTTGACGCCCGTGATGCGACCGCTTAGGGCTTGGTTGAGCGAAGCCGTCGGACGCTCGCGCAGGGTCTCGCCCTTGACCGCGCCCACCGCGCCCGTCAGGTCGGACTTGCGCTGCACGCCGTAGCCGACCACGACCACTTCGTCGAGCGACTTGTCATCCACCGCCATTCTGACGTCCAGTTGGGTGCGGTTGCCCAGCGTGATCTCCTGGGTGGCGAAGCCCACGAAGCTGAACACCAGCACTGGCTCAGCCTCCTGCACGTCCAGTTCGAAGGTTCCCTCGCCGTTGGTCGTCGTGCCGCGGGTGGTGCCTTTGACCACCACGCTCACGCCGGGCAGGCCCGCGTTGTTCTCGTCGGTAACGGTGCCGCGTATAATGCGTTTGGGGGTTTCTTCAATTTTTTCAAGTTGAGGGTACTTGAATGAATTCCTTTCCGATGCAGAATTTACTAGCTCACTATCTGCACTAGCCTTGGTTTTATCCTCAACTACTTCTGAAAGTTGACGCGCAGTAGAAACTTCGCTGATGATAAACGTATTTTTACGGATCTTTTTAACCTTCAAATTGACAGGTGTAAGAATTCGCGCCAGGTTGCTATCAACGGTACGGGTGTAATCAATCGAGCGGGCGGGGACGGTGCGGATGGCGATAAGCCGATCCTCAAAAATGATTTCGACCTGATAATGCTTTTGAAGGTCGAGCAGCACGGATCTCAACAGGGTCGTATTTGGTGCAGTTGATGTAGCTGATTTGGATTGCTGGACGTAGGCCAGCGTCTGGGAAAATCCGGCCAGCGAAAGTTGGCTAATCACCAAGATAGCCAGAAAAGCGGTACGAATATAAATGGGGATTTTAGACATCGTTATATAGGTTTAGAGTTTGATTCATGACTATTCAAAATGATACTACCGTTTTGTTCTCTAATATCGAGGTCGAGTACTTCCCGCAACACGTCCAGCAGATCGTTGGCGTTCTGGGCTTTGAAGTTTCCGGAGATGGTTCGAGCCGCAGTAGCTTCATTTCCTGGGACTACCACTAACCCAAAATTCTCCAACAGGATGGCGCATATTTCTCGCACGGATGTGTTGTCGAACACGTAGCGTTGCTCTTTCCAGGCTGATTGCAGTTCGGGCCTTTCGGTACGTTGAAGTTTGAGGTTGCCACTTGGGCTGAGGGTGACAAGTTCGCCGGGCTGCATCAGGAGTTGTTTCCGCTGGGCATACTTCTTGTAGTCCAGGCGAATTTTCCCTTCACTCAGGGCGACTTTTGTGCCACGCGGTCGGGCAAAAACCGTGAATTCAGTCCCCAGGACTTCCACCTGAAAATGTTTGGAAATCTTGACCACAAACCGCTGATGGGTGAGTGTGTGCCGTACCGAAAACTCGGCTTCGCCTTTTAGCCAGACTTCCCTGACCTCCGCCCCGAATCCGAAGCGGGGTACCGTCAATGTCGAATTGGCGTTGAGCGTCACACGACTGCCGTCGCTGAGCAAAAAAGTGCGGGATTGTGCATAGTCGGTTTGGTATGTTTTGTAAAGGATGGGCTCACGAAGCAGCCAGGCACTTATTCCCAATAGAATGGTGATAGACGCAGCTATTTGCCAAAATCGAAATGTTCGCCACCGACTTACGTACCTATGGTTTATAGCCTGCGATGATTGCCCGAGTACCTGGTTTTCAATTTTTTCGGATAGAGCTGAGAAAGCGGTTTCAGAATCGGGAACGTACTGCGGCGACTGGCGCTCCCACTCGTAAAGCCACTGATGGAATTCTTCGACGTTTTCTTCCCGGATGAGCCAGGTCTCGATGGTTCGCTTTTCCAGCGGGGTACTTCGGCCCGCCAGGTAATCGAAAACGATCTGTTTTGAAATAGAATGCTTCATTGTGTGATAGTTGGAATCCTGGGCCAGATGGCCCATAGAAAATGTGTTACGCCAACAGAAACAAGAGACAAGCGACCAGCCACTCGCCCCGCAAAGCTTCGCGCAGGTGCCGCAAGGCTTTCGACATGTGTGCCTCTACCGTTTTCTGTGAAATACTGAGTTCTTTGGAGATTTCCTGATACTTTTTATCCTCAAAACGACTCATCAAAAACACCCGCTGGCATTGGGCAGGGAGCTGCGCAATGGATTCGTTGACTTTCAGGTACAGATTATTGTACTGGATTTCAGCGTCGGGAGCGGGAGTTTGTAAGTCGGGTTGATTTTCGGATTCAGCTTCCAGGGGACAGGTTCGACCAAATTCCCGGCGCAGGTGGGTGAATGCCTCATTACGAACCGAACGGAAGAGATAACTCAGGAAGGAAGTATTGACGCGTTCGTACGCTTCGGTTTTGTAAAACTGAAAAAAGACTTCACTTACCAGATCTTCGGCGATCTGCCGGGAATAGACAAAGCGTACAGCGTGGCTACACAGCGGGGCGTGGTACTTGCGAAACAGCAATTCCAAGCCCGTCCGGGAATCTTCGGCGAAAGTTTGGCGCAACAGCGTCTCGGCGTCGAGCTGACGCACGGTCGATTCTCCGCTCAGGAGAAATGAAGATTTTCCAGGATCGGGTCGAAGAGCTTTAGGGTCGGACATAACGTGCTTGGCTGCGTTATTTATCCCAATGACTCAAAAAGTAAGGCTTACCCTTAGTTTTTTGTATAAAAAAAAGAAAAAATATTTATTGAGGAGTAAAATATATGGTGATTTGGCCTTACTGCTTCGCTGTAGCCATGATCTTCTCCGCTGCCCGTAGATCGTAGTTGGCGTTTTTCTTTTTATCGTCAAGTAACTTCTTTACCATAGGGTAGGAAGCACGTGCGTCGGGGCCGAGTTGTTCCAGAATGTTCAAAGCCTGTACCCGTGCCATCTGAATGTCGCTATTTAAGGCTCCTGTCAAAGTTTGAACCGCCTTGTCTTTTTCGCCAAGATGCGTCAGAGCTTCGGCGGCGGCAATGCGAACGCTGACTTCTTTATCTTTCAGCAAAGCGATGAGTTCGTACTTCGCAGGAGTTGCTCTGGTACCCAAAATAGTGAACCCCGTCGCCGCCCAATAGCGTATGACCGGGTCTTTGTCACCCAGCATTTTCATTAGTTTCGTGATGTTCTCTGGATCGCCCTCGGAAGCCATTTCAGCAGCGCCAACTACCTTCTTTACGTCATAATGACCACTCCGGGCATAATCGTAGAGAGGAACAATACCGGAAATTTCCTCCATCATGGCCTCGGGCAGGAAGCCTACGTCTTTGTTCTCGATTACGTAGTTGTGATTTGCTTTCCGCATCCGTTCCAGGGCGGATTTGTACTTTGGGTCGCCCGCCAAATTATTGACGTTATGCGGATCGGCATCCACGTCGAAGAGTTCTTCCATCGGCTTGGTTTCCCAAAACTTACGCTGCTTATCGTTCAAAGTACCTGCCTTATAAGCGGCCTCCCAGGATTTCATCGAAGGCGCGCGCCAGAGATACTCGATGTATTGCCCATAAATCTTGTGCGGCATGTAATTTCGGATGTAGCGGTACTTTTTGTCGCGCAGTCCGCGGACCAGGTCCATGCGCTCGTCCATGCGTCCCCGGAAGGCGTGGGCGTAGTCGCGCGGAGCAGCCTGTTGCTTGCCGAGGAAAGCCTTACCCTGCAAGTAGTCAGGAACTTCGACTCCCGCCAGACTAAGCAGAGTAGGGGCGAAGTCAAGGAAGGTAACGATGCGGTCGGTTTTGGTACCCGCACTGCCGGGCGCCAGGTGGGCGTATTTTTTGGGAAAACGTATCACCAGGGGAATGTGCAACCCCGACTCGTACATAAAGCGTTTGCTGCGTCCCAGCACGCCACCGTGGTCGCTGTAATAAAATACGATGGTGTTTTCGGCCTCGCCGGATTTTTCCAAGTCGGCCAGTACTTTACCGACGAACGTATCCATATCCTCGACCTTATCGTAGTACTGCGCCCAATCGTGTCGCATTTCGGGGGTATCGGGGTGATAAGGAGGCAATGTCACCTTGTCGGGG
>NZ_JBGSXF010000151.1:0-7017 GCF_041751555.1 Persicitalea sp.
ATGAAGTTATTACCCGTGACACCGTAACTCGCCCTGATTTTGAGGTCGCTGACGCCCTTTACATTTTTCATAAAATCCTCCTCCGAGATTCGCCAGCCCGCCGAGACGGACGGAAAGACGCCCCATTTCTTATTGCTTCCAAAGCGCGAGGAACCGTCGCGCCGGATGGTGGCCGTCAGCAGGTAGCGATCGTTGTAGCTGTAATTGATCCGGGAAAGATAAGACAGCAGCGACCATTCTGTCGCGCTGGTCGCGGCATCGGTAACAATGCCCGCATTGAGCGTTTGTACCAGATCGTTCGGGAAATTAGTCGATGATATTCCTGAATTATCGGCCCGCACTTTTTGGCTCGTAAAACCCACCAGCGCGTTGATGTGGTGCTTGTTAAAAGTCTTGTCGTAGCTTAGCGTGTGCTCGACCAGCCAGTTGTACGACTGTGAAGTACTGTTGGTACCTCTGGGTATTACTGGCGGGGGCACGCCATCGACGCCCACTATGGATGGCTTGAAAGTTCTCAGGTTGGAGGATTGAAGATCGGTGCCGAGCAGTAGTTTGTAGTTCAGGCCATTGATTATTTGATAATCGGCGAAACTGGTGGCGAGCAGACGAATTTCGGTGTTCGTATAGGTGCGCTCTTTGGCAAGCTTCACCGGATTTTCGATGCTGCTGAATCCATTTCCCAATCCCAAGGCCGTGGTATAGTTGCCATCGGCGTCATACACAGGAACGTGGGGTGCGATCGACAGCGCACTCAGGACAATGCCTCCCTGCGCCCAGTGCCCCTCGGCTTCGGTTGGATTGGCTATCGTGTAGGCCGGCGTTAGGTTCACTCCCACTTTAAGTCGCTTGTTAGCCTAGGCATCGAGATTGACCCTAAATGAATAGCGTTCAAAATCGGAATTGATGATAACGCCCTCCTGCTTAAAATACCCCCCCGAAACCATGAAGCGAACCCGGTCGTTGCCGCCCGCTATCCGTAGCTGCAAATTGCGCATGGCGGCCGGACGATAAATCTCCTTCTGCCAGTTGGTACCTTCGCCCAACGACTCAGGATTCTGCAAATCGGGCAGAATTTTGTAGATCGTACCGCGCTTGTCGCTCGGCGTGTTAATGTCGCCGCCCGTATCGACGTAGGCGTTGTTTCGTGAATCCTTGATGTATTGGGCAAACTCACTGGCATTCATCAAATCGATCGTTTTTACCACGTTTTGCACACCCACGTAGCTGTCGATATCGACCGTCATTTTGCCGGATTTACCCGCTTTGGTCGTCACGATCACTACTCCGTTGGAACCCCTCGATCCGTAGATAGCCGTTGCCGACGCATCTTTCAGCACCTCGATGGATTCAATGTCGTTGGGATTGATGGAGTTAAGCGGGTTGCTAGTCTGGTTGTAGTTGGCCGTAACGGGAAAGCCGTCGATCACATATAGCGGCTCGTTCCCGGCCCCGATGGAACCCGATCCCCTCACCCGGACGGTCAGCCCGCCGCCGGGGGTTCCGGTTGTTTGGGCAGCGTACACGCCCGGCATTCGCCCGGTCATCGTGGCATCGAGACTGGGCGACGGAATATCCTTGATGTCCTGCGCATTGACCGAAGCCAGAGAACCCGTAATGTCGGCTCTCTTTTGGGTACCGTAGCCGACGACGACCACTTCATCCAGCGATTTATTGTCGATCTTGAGACTGACGTCTAGCCTGGTTCGGTTTTCCACCGCCACTTCCTGGCTTTGGTATCCTACATAGCTAAATACCAACACGGCATTGTTATCAGGCACCACCACAGAATACGAGCCCTCCACGTTTGTTGTCGTTCCCCGCTGAGTTCCTTTCACCAGGATGCTCACACCCGGCAAAGCTCCCCCGCCTTCGTCAGTAACAGTTCCCGAAACGATTTGCTCCGCCACAGCTTCGACTTTCACTCCGGGCATAAAAGAGGAAGCTTCCGCCTCCAATCGCGTCAGCATAATCTGCCCACCAATCACCCGGTACGAAATATCGAGCGGTTCCAATACCTGCGCCAAAACCTCCGAAAGTTTGCGTTTTTCCGCCCGAACGCTCACCCGGCGATCGGGCTGGATGACCGTGGAGCTGTACACAAATTTGACATCAACCTCCTCCTCGATCTGGGACAGTACTTTTCGGAGTTCAGTATTCTTGAACTTTACCGAAACGGCCCGATCCAGCAAGCCCTGCGTGTGGGCTTCGTGGGCATGAACCAGCGTGAGGGTCAGGCCAATCAGGACAGTTTGCAGCAGGGTAATCCGCATGATTCGTTGCAGCGTCGTTCGCGCTCGTAATTGTTTTTTCATTACATTTGGCTGTTTTTGTTGGGTTTATAAAAATTTGACAAAACGCCCTCTCCCCGATCCGCAAGGATGGAAACCCGACCAGGTTTCAGAAAGGGTACTACTTCGGAGTCGGAAGTGCTCGCAACACTTCCGGCTCTTTTTTATTTGGGCTTAACGGCAACCGCTACCCATGATTAAAATCTTTGTTCCCCGCACTTCATAGGTGGCATTCAGGGAGGCGCAGAGCAAATCCAGTTTGGTAAAAAGAGGCTGTTCAGTAATGTCGGCGGTGAATAGACAGTTACCCAGTTCCTCGTTTTCAAGGATGATCTCGATGCCGTAGGCTTTTTCCAATTTACCTACGACGGTTGCCATCGTTGCATCTTCAAAGGCAAAGATTTCGGGCTTCACCGCCGGAGAATCGCGCTCCGGGGCTACGACCATCGGCTGCTCTACCAAACTCGTTTCAAAGGAATGACTGGCCTGGGAGTATACAACCCGTTGATTGGGCGTCAGAATCACGCCATTTTTTATTTTATCCTTCAAGGGTTCGTCTGGCAAATCTCGCTGAAAGACAGATACTTTTCCCGTCAGCACCGATACCTGAACTGAGCTATTGTTCTGGCCCGTTTCGATACGAAAACTGGTTCCCAGCACCTTGGTGGTGACTTCCCCGGCATTGACGAAAAAGGGTTGCTGCGGGTTACGCGTCACCTCAAAAAAGGCTTCGCCGTGCAGGGTCACTTCGCGCCGGGAGCTTTCAAAGGTCGCCGGGTACTCCACGCTGCTGCGCGGCGCGAGCGTAACCCGCGAACCATCATTCAAGGTGATTTCCATTGCCTCGGCGGTATCGTTAAGACGTATGAGCGTACCCGCCGGAGACGACACGGAAGGGCCATTGTCTGCCAAGATGGTTTCTGTATTCGAATTCAAAGTCGTGTAAAAAAACCAGCTCAGTCCCAGTACGACGACCGCCGCTGCCGCCGAAAGCCACCATCGGTGCATTGCCGTCAGGGAACGAACGGGACGTTCGACCGTACCTTGCCGCTGCTGAATGGCCCGCCACAGCTTGTCTTCGAGTTGCTGATTTTCCGATGCCGTACGAGCGGATGGTTCACCGTCGAGCATGGAAAACCATTGCTCCACCAACCGCCGCTCCTGCGGAGTGCATTCGTCGGTTTGGTAGCGCTTAAGGAGGGTACGAAAGTGTTGCTTACTCATAGGGGTTGCATGATCCTCTGCCTGTACGACGAAGAATTCGGGAAAGTCCGCAACCAATTATAATTTTTCGCGGAAAGTTTATGTAAAATACGGATTTATCAGGATTTTTCCTTCAAAAAGTACTACTGGAAAATAACCAGATCAGGAGAGAAAGAAAGCCACTCAGTAATATTTTAAGGGTTCGCGCGGCTTGGGTGTAATGGTACTCGACCGTCCGTTCGGGCATAGCGAGCATCTCGGCTATTTCGCGAGTGGTCTTATCTTCGAACTTTTTCAGACGGAAAATCTGCTGCGACTTTTCCGGCAATTGCGCCAGGGCGTCGCCAATAGCAGATTCCAACTCTTCCAAAAATAAAGGATAAGGGGTGTCAGAAGGCAAGTCGGCAATTGAATCCAGGCGCGCGTGTGTAGTTTGTCGATAATGATCGATCACCCGGTTTTTGACCGAGACGAACAGATAACTGCGAAGGTTGGCAATGCGGAGCGTCTTCCGCTTTTCCCACAGTTGAACGAAGAGTTCTTGTACGATTTCCTCCGACGCGTCGACATCTTGGGTTTTGAGGTAAGCGAAGTCGTAAAGTTCCTGCCAGTATTTTTGGAAAATTTGGGCAAAGGAGTCGCTATTCTGCTCGTTCAGGAGCGTAAGTAGTTGGGCATCGTCCAGGTCGATATGGGTATCCAGCGTAGCTATAAGAATGGCCCAGTAGGTTTTTGATGATCAGCTTAATCTACAAATTAATATTGTTTTTTGTCAAGACTATAACACATACATTCCCAAAACTCAGTCCACACTCCCCTCTCTCTCTCGCAGAGGCATAAAGCGCTTCGGCGGTAGGGTACTTTTCCACCGATCGTACCTCGTCAGTAATTTACGATACTTTTTGCTTTCGGTTTTGGAGACGTCGGTCGTTTCGCCGATGTCCTTCCGCAGGTTGAACAATTGAGGGGCTTTATCGCTTTCGAAAACAAGTTTCCAGTCTCCCTGCCGGATGGCCCCCTCGTCGTGACTAATGAGCCAGTAAAGTGCGCGATCATCTTCCCTGTCGGCATTTTGTGCCGCCTTCTCGAATAAGTTTTCCCCTTTAAGCAATGGTTTCTTAGGTAGTTTTCCTCCGGCTTCGGTCAGAATAGTGGGCAAGATGTCCAGAGAACTGACAATGGCGTGGCAAACCGTCCCGGCCTTGATTTTGGCGGGCCAGCGCATTGCCATGGGCACCCGGATACCGCCTTCGTAAGGCTCGCTTTTGTGGCCCCGCAGCGGGTAGTTGTCGGCGCGGATGTGCTTGGTTTCTCCGCCATTGTCATTCAGGAAAATGACAATGGTGTTATCGAGAAGATCCAGTTTTTCGAGCTGCGCATAAATTCGGCCCACGTTGTGGTCCAGCGAATGAGTCATAGCGGCATTGTTCAGCTTCCTTTCGTCCGAAAACTGCTCCTTATATTTTTCCAAATCCTCGGTCTTGGATTGCAACGGCGAATGCACGGCGTTGAACGATACGTAGAGAAAGAAGGGGTTGTTTTGTTCTTTTTCTATAAAGTCCAGGGCGTGGTCGCCGATGGCGTCGGTCATGTAGGGAATGCTGGCCGGATCGACGGGCCGTCCGTTTTCTTCCACCTCTACGGCCTTGCCGGGAAAGTACTGACTGCTGCCCCAGAGGAATCCCCAGAAATAATCGAAACCGCGACTGTTGGGGTGATACGGTTTTGAGAACCCTTCGTGCCACTTACCGATGATCCCGTTTTTGTAGCCCAAGGGGTGCAAATAATCACCGATCAGTTTGATGTTTTGGGGGATTCCGTAGTCGGCCTGCGGGATAGTGTACTTCACCCCCTTGATGTAATTGTCCACGTTGCCAAACTCGGGCTGATTGATGCCCGTGAGCAGTCCCGCCCGCGAGGGTGCGCAAACGGCGGCAGTAACGTAAGCGTCGGTAAATTTCACGCCTTCGCGGGCAATGCGGTCGATGTTTGGGGTAGTGATGAACCGATTGCTCTGGAAGCTAAAATCGGCATAACCTGCATCGTCGCTGAGAATGAGGACTATATTGGGCTTGTTGGGTTTGGACGTTGCCAGGCTCAGGAGTGCGGCCATTGCGATACTTACCGATAGCAAAATCTTGTTCTTCATCAGGGTCATAGTCTTACTTTTCGGGTTTAACTTTTTCGCTCTGCTCTTCCTTCTGACGAATAAAGTAGTCATTCATGCTGTACTCCGATGCCGCTGCCCATTTTACGTTGACGGTCGGCAGGTACTTTCCCAGGGTGGCCTTTACTTTCGCGTACTTCTTTTCTCCCGCCACGTTGCGCCACTCGTTCGGGTCTTTCGCCACATCATATAGTTCCTCAGAGCCGTCTTCGTATTTGATGTAGCGGAAGTCCTTTGTCTTGACAGCGTGATTATTTCTGGCCCAAGTCGTGATGGCCGGGTGCAGCCATTTAGTTTTGGGGGATTGCAGGAGAGGATAGAGACTACGGGCCTCTAAGTTCGTACTTGGAGAAAGCCCAGAGAGGTCGGTCAATGTGGGGTAGATTGAAAATAATTCTACGGGAACGTCGATTTTGTTATTTTTCGGAATACCCGGCCCGGCGAAAATCAGCGGGGCCGCCGTCGCTTCTTCCCAAAGACACATCTTTGCAAAAGTACCCTTCTCCCCCAGGCGGTACCCATGATCCGACCATAAAATTACGATGGTATTATCGGCGTAGGCACTCGCTTCCAGGGCGTCCAGAACTTCGCCGACGTAATGGTCTACGAAAGACACACTGGCCAGGTACCCTTGCAGGATGTTTTTCCACTCGCCGCTGGCGATGGCCCAATCAGTGGTGGGCATCATAGGCCAGTCATCTACCTGTAATGCAATCGGCGGGAGGTCGTCCCGGTCGGTTTTGAGGTAAGGCGGCTCGTGAAGCTTTTCGGGATTATAAAGGTCGAACCATTTCTGCGGCACGTACCAGGGAACGTGCGGGCGCAGAAAACCCACTGAAAGAAAAAAAGGCTTTTCATAGTTCCGACCGAGGCGCTCGACGGCCCACTGGGCTGAATGATAGTCGGGCATCTGGTCGTCGCGTTCGGGGAAAGCGCCCCAATCCGTAGAGGTGCGTTTTTCGTCCCATTTGAAAGGTTTGGAGGGCTTGGGGCCAAAGCCCTTCTTGCGGCCACCGCTTTCGTCCAGCAATCCATCGGGAGTGTGTTCGTGAAAGATTTTCCCGATTCCCATTGTGTAATATCCTGCATCCTTGAAGTACTGATGGAGGAAGGTAGTTTGACGAGTAGCTGCGTTGGTTTCCTTGATCTTGTCGTCGTCGATCATGCCATAAATCCCCGTGGTCGAAGGCCGCAAACCCGTCATAATTGCAGTGCGTGACGGACTGCACATCGGCGACTGGCACTGGGCGTTGGTAAAGAGCGTCCCACGACTGATGAGCTTATCGAGATTGGGCGTGATGGCATCCGGGTGGCCCATGCCGCCGATGAAGTCGTTCAGATCATCCACGCTGATCATGA
>NZ_JBGSXF010000152.1:0-21331 GCF_041751555.1 Persicitalea sp.
AACAACACATTGCATATTTTTAACCCCAAGAAATTCCCATTCACTAGCATCACCCGCAGCATCACGGGCCTGCCAGCCGGCGTCAATGTCGAAGGCATTGATTTCCGGCCCGTCAACGGCCAGCTTCACGCGCTGGGTACCAATGGCAACCTGTATGCCATCAACCTGTCAAATGGAGCCGTCAGTTTCCTCTCTGTCCTGAGCGTGGCTCTGGACGGCAGCAGCTTCGGAGTGGACTTCAACCCCGTGGCCGACCGTTTGCGGATTGTGAGCAATAACCGCCAAAACCTGCGGGTAAACGTGACTACGGGAGCGGCAATCATCGACGGCACGCTTACTCCTGTCTCTGGCACCGCTACTCCGTTTGTAAATGGAGCGGCTTACACCAACAGTTTCGCCGGAACTACCTCGACGGTACTTTACGACATTGACAGCCAGTCAAACAAGTTGTTCAAGCAAGATCCGCCGAACGGTGGCGGTCTGGTGGAGATCGGCAACCTGGGTGTCGTGGTCGATGCGGCCAATGGCTTCGACATCGGCGGAACCACCGGAGACGCCTACGCACTTCTCACTGTCGGCGGCGTATCTGGCTTTTACAAGATCAACCTTTCCACTGGGGCGGCCTTCCGCATTGCCGATTTCCCGGCGGGCGTCAAGGGGCTAGCGCTTGGCTTCGGTCTGTAAGTTTTTTTATTCTTGTCAAAAAAGGCGTCAGAAATCCTCTGACGCCTTTTTTGTTTTCCTGGAACGCCAGCCCGGTGGAGCGTCAGCCCGGTGGTACGCCAGCCGGGCCTTTCCTCCTTTTCACTCAAACTGAAAGGCGAAGTAAGTACACGCGCCCTTGCCCGTATTCCGAATGGCGTGCGGCACTTCTGATTGCAGGAAAATAATGTCGCCCACGTTAGCGGGAATCCATTTTCCGTCGATGCTTTCCTCGGCCTGGCCTTGTATCAGTAACAGGATTTCGGCAGCTTTGTGGGTATGTGGCGGATGACTCATCAAGCCTTCGTTCAGGGTAGTGATGTGCATCTCGAAGCGTTCCGCCTGGGCGGTTTTTTGATCAAAAACATTTCTTCTACCACCCTTATCGTGGGCTTTGTATTCCATTCCCTGCCAATGTTTTACAAAAGATTGTCTGGTCTTGGCATCTTCTTCGGTATCAGGTTGGGCCGCCGTATAGCGCATCACGTAGTAGGTCACCGGTTGATTTCCCTTATTTTCGAAGGCGTGTTCGTCGTTGGGCATGATCAGTGCCACGCTGCCAGTTTCAAGCGTTTCGGTTTTTCCGCCAATCGTTACCGTGAGTTCACCTTCCTTTACGATGATGAGCTCTTCGTCGGCGTGGGCATGGCCCGGATGCGGGGCCTGTCCCGGAGGCACGGTGGTGGCATGAACTTTCATATGGCTAAAGGCGGGCGTCGCCCCTTCGAGAAGAACGCGCTGCTGCGAACTGGCATTCTTCGTCACTGAGGCCGCCGCCCAGCGATACACGTTCGCCGGAATTAGGGCGTTTTGAGCATTTCCAGCCAAAGGAAGAAGCATAAGAATCGGAAATAAAAAGTACTGCGATTTGAACAGAAAGCGTGGGTTCATGAATTTTTTATAAAAAAGGTGACCTATATTTATCGCACCGAATCAAGTACCAACTTTTTCTTTATATAACCCAAAAAACTCATGTCATTATTTTACCGGGCAGTTGGTTTTATCTGCTTTCTGGCCTTCTCACAGATTTCCTGTTCCAGTTCGAAGGTTCCACAAACGGGCGCGGAAGTCGCCAAAACTGCCGCTAGCAAGACCGACAGCAGTGACAAGGCCAAGCCCAAAGTGACTTTAAAGCCTTACAAGTCCGTCATCACTAAGGAAGCCGTATCTGATTCGGGCGTGTTCACGATTCATAAAGTTGGTGAAAAGTACTTCTATGAAATCCCTGACTCCCTGCTTGAGCGTGATTTTCTATGGGTAAGTCGGTTTGTGAATCTGCCCTCGGGCCTGGGCGGTGGCTACGTCAATGCCGGCTCGTCGGTGAACGAGCAGATGGTCGATTGGCAGAAATTTGGCGACAGAATCGTGCTAAAAACCAAGTCGTACCGCTCGATAGCCGCCGATTCGCTACCGATCAATCTCTCGGTACAGGCCAACAACTACCAGCCGACGATCTACGCCTTCGATATTGCGGCCCTTTCTAAAGATTCCTCCGCCTACGTCATCGACGTGACGAAGTTTCTTTCCAGCGACGTAAAGCTGTTCAGCGGCCTGAACGCCGACATGCGCAAGACCTATAAAGTCAGTAAGCTGGACGACAGCCGTAGTTTTATTCAAAGTGCCAAAAGTTTCCCGCTGAACATTGAGATCAAGCAGGATTTCACCTACGACGCCGCCGAACCGCCCTCCAATTCTGAGACGGGGGCGATCAGTCTGCTGATGAACCAGTCGATGGTGCTGCTGCCCAAAGTACCCATGCAGCCGCGTATTAACGATTACCGCGTGGGGTACTTCAACATCCGGCAACTCGACTACGGCTCCGAAGCCCTCAAAGCCGACGAAAAATCGTACATCCGCCGCTGGCAACTGGTTCCCAAGGACATCGCCGCTTACCGACGCGGCGAGTTGGTGGAACCCGTGAAGCCCATTGTCTATTACCTCGATCCCGCCACACCCGATAAGTTGCGTCCCTACATCAAGGCGGGCGTGGAGCAATGGCAGGAAGCTTTTGAAACGGCAGGTTTCAAGAACGCCATCATTGCCAAAGACCCACCTACGGCGGCGGAAGATCCGGATTTCAGCCCCGAAGATGTGCGCTATTCTGTCATCCGATACGTGGCCAGCACTACCCGCAACGCCGTAGGGCCGAGTGTGTCGGACCCGCGCTCGGGCGAGATTATCGAGAGCGATATTATCTGGTACCATAACCACCTGCGTTCCTACCGCAATCGTTACCTGCTGGAAACGGGCGCGGCTAACCCCACCGCCCGCACCCTCGACACGCCGATGGACGACCTGGGCGAAATGATGAAAGAGGTTATCACGCACGAAGTCGGTCACGCTCTGGGCTTGCCGCACAATATGAAGGCGAGTGCCGCCTACCCCACCGACTCGCTGCGTTCGGGGACTTTTACTCAGAAATACGGCATAGCAGCCACCATCATGGACTACGCCCGCTACAACTATGTGGCGCAGCCGGGTGATGAAGGCATCCGCTTCGTGCGGCAGTTGGGGCCTTACGACCACTACGTTATAAATTGGGGCTACCGTTACTTGCCCGACGCCCGTGACGCCGAATCCGAAGTACCTACGCTTTCAAAATGGATAAACGAAAAATCGGGCGACCCGATCTATCAGTTTGGCAGCGGCAGCGGTGGCTACGACCCCGAGAGCCAAACCGAAAACATAGGAGCGGATGCCGTAACAGCTAGTACTTACGGCCTAAAAAACCTCAAACTCGTGGCCCCAAAGCTCTACGAGTGGACAGCCGAAAAAACCAACGACTACGACGACCTGGAAGAGTTGTATGACGAACTACTCGGCGTTTGGAGCCGCTACATCGGCCACGTATCGACCAACGTAGGCGGTGTTCATGAAAATCGCTTGAAACCCAATCAGGAAGGTTATATCTTCACTCCGGTGGACGCCAAGACGCAGACTACATCCGTCAAATGGCTGCTGGATAACGCGTTTTCTTCACCGGATTGGCTGCACGAGGCCAAGATTTCGCGCAATGTCCACCATGCCAACTATGTGGATGAAATCCGCTCCCTGCAAGTGCGGCACCTGAACAGCCTGCTCTCGCCCGAACGAATGGCTCGGCTCATGGAAAACGACGTAAATGGGGTCAATTACAACGCCCTGGATATGCTAAGCCAACTCCAGCGCGGCATTTGGGGCGAAGTGTACAGAGGCGCAGCCATCGACATCTACCGCCGCAACTTGCAAAAGGCCTACCTGGATCGCATCAACTACCTGCTTAATGAAAAACCGACCAGTCGCCGAACTGTGACGCCCGTCGAAATCAGCCAATCGGACATCCGCTCAATTGCCCGCGGCGAGTTGGTGAAACTGCAACAGCAATTGAAAAGTACCCAAAACCGCTACAAAGACGATCTGACGCGCTATCATGTTCAGGACGCGGTAGTGCGGATTGAGAATATTTTGAACCCTGCAAAAGGATAGAAGAAAGTGATGAGTGATGAGTGATGAGTGATGAGTGATGAAAGATATTGGAATAATTCATCACTCATCATTCATAATTCTTCATTCACTTTCCGGTCGCCTTTTTAATTGCGGCCGTCTCTTCGGGGTCGATGGCCGTGCCGTCGCTTTTCAAGATTTCATGGAACCAGATTTTTGGCTCGTGGCCATTGGTGTAAGGCTTCTGCCAGCTGTCCCAGGGCAGGTAAGTTTGCGTTTTTCCGACCACAAATCCCCAATTGATCATGCCTACGTTGTACTTTTTGGCAATTGGCAGGTGCGTTTGGAACTTGCTGTTGTTGCCCCGCGCCATGAACTCGGTGCAAATCATCGGGCGATTTTGGGTTTTCAGTTGCATGATGACTTGTTGGAATTCCTCCGGCCCGCCGTAGTGGTGGAAAGTCAGGATGTCGGAGTTTTCGTACTGTACTTTCTCCATTGCGCTCCAATTTTTCGGGTCGCTCACGTCGCGGTCTTTGCTAAAAATCCAGGTACCGGAAGAAAGCGGCTGCGTCGGCTTGACCGCCCGCGCCCAGGCGAAAACATCGGGTAGCAGGCGCGTGATAATTTCCCGCTTGCGCTCGGGTTCCTGGTTGAGTTTGTTTGTACCGTAGCTGCTGTCGTTGGTGTTGTCGGGCTCGTTCCACACGTCCCACAGCAGAATGCGCGGGTCGTTGGCGAAGGCCCCGACGACGCCCTGCACGTAGGCTTTCAGGCGAGGGTACTCCGAAACGTCAGTAAGGGCGTCCGCGCCGGGGCTTTGCAACCAGCCGGAATTGTGCACACCGGGGGTGGGTTCGTGCTGCTTCCCCAATTTCGGGAACGGGTCCCAGCAAGAGTCGAACAGCACCAGCATGGGCTTGATCTTGTGCTTGGCGGCGATGTCCAAAAACTGGTCGAGGCGCTTTTTGAAACCCGTCGAATCCTGCCATAAAAGGTCGTGCAGATAAACACGTGCCGTGGTAGCTCCCAAATCTTCGGCCCATCCGAGTTCCTTATCAATCTCTTTGGGATTGAAAGTCTCGGCCTGGAACATCTCCAACTGGTTGATCGCACTGGCCGGATTGTAATTTGAGCCGAACAGCCAGGGTTGTTCAGCGTACCAGGCCTCAGCCTGGGTCTGAGTCCAGCGTTCAGGTTGTTTGTTTTGGGCAAAAGTGAGGGTGAACGATAGGGCAAAAAATAAAATGAGTAATTTTTTCATCGAGATAGAAGATTGAATAAAATGTTTCCAATCTAAAAGAGAGAAAAGGATTCACTTTAACCTCGAAAACCAGATTTTTCACCTCCCAATCAACTGCATCGGTTTCTCGCCTACGTCCAAAACAGATAAATTATTAGCTGGATGGTAGCATTGCCCTAAGGACTTTGGTGAAATAAAATACGGTGTTTCAAATCGTAAATTCAAAAACCCGTCGTCTCGCCGAACAAAAATGTTCCTCGAGACGACAGGTTTGCGTTGTAAATAAGCACTTTATCTTTACTTGACCACGATGACGCGTTTGAACTCTGCTTTGCCTTTGGTGCCAGTCGCCTCCTTGTCAAGCAGGAGGACGAAGCTGCCGATCGACTGCGCGGGTAGCCGTACGGATTCGCTGTGCGCTCCCTCGCCCGTGAGGTTTTTCTTCCAGACCTCGCGCCCCTGAATGTCGCTCACCCGAAGCGTAGCCTTGCGGCCCGGCTCGACGTAGAACCGCGCCACGAACTCGCCGTCGTTGGGGTTGGGCGATACCGTCAGTTCGGGGCTGTCGGTGGCGGGTTCCTCCGCCACGCCGAGGCGCCCTCCGCTACTGCTGACGCAAATTTCGCGGAAGCAGATGAAGCCTCCGCCGCTTGAAAGGGCGATGCTGTTGCTACTGTTGAAAAAGTAGGTGCCCGGTAGGGTGATAGTCGAGTAGTTGAGCGTGGTCTGCGGCAGCGAAATGATGCCAAGGTTGCCGTTGAGGACGAAGCGCAACGTACCCGGCCCCTCGTGCGAGCGGTAGGTGAATGTTACCGTTTTGTTGCCGCCAGAAGATAAAGGCATACTGTAGTTGCGGATTTCCTGTGAGTTGCCCGAACATAGATCGCTCAGGTTGAGGCAATCAGAACCACCGCCACCGACCGTCACTATTACACCGTTGCTTGCACTACTCGTGCAGCCATTCTCAGTGCAGGTAGCGGTATAGGTAGTGGTTACAGTGGGATTGACCGTAACATTGGCACCCGAGGCACCGTGGCTCCAGTTGACCGTTCCATTGCAGCCCGAGGCCGAAAGGTTACTAGGCGGGGTGGACGATGAAGCCGACACGGTGGGTGGGTTGGGGGTTTGGCAGCCACCACCTCCTCCATCGACACAAATTTCTCGGAAGCAGATAAATCCGCCGCCGCTCGACAAGGCGATGGTGTTGGAGGTGCCGAAAGGATAGTTGCCCGGCAATGTGATCGTCGCGTAAGACAGGGTAGTTTGCGGCAGCGCAATCGTGTACGGGGTGCTGTTAAGGACAAAGTTTAGTGTACCCGGCCCCTCGTGCGAGCGGTAGGTGAACGTCACCGTTTTGTTGCCACCCGACGAGAGAGGCATCGAGTAGTTGCGCACCTCTGACGAATTGCCCGAACACTGGTCGCCCAGGTTGAGGCAGTTGTTGGCTGGCGGAACGCTGCTGACGTTGACCGTTACGCTGGCGGTACTGTTGTTACAGCCCGGTTTGCTGAGGGTCACAGTATAGGTGTAGGAGCCGTTTGACCCCGGTGCGTTGAGCGTGTAGGAAGACGAACTGCTGCTGGCCCCGTTGCCGCTCCACTGGTAGTTGACGCTGCCGCAGTCACCGCCGGAACACAAGGCGTTCAACGTGATGGAGACGTTGGGCGATGTATTTATCGTGGAGGGGTTGGCCGAGGCCGAGAAGTTGCAGTTAGGCGGAGGGGGGCTGCCGCCCGGAAAAAGCCAACAAGCGGGGACGATCTGATTGCCCTGGCCGGGATAGCTCCAGAACATTTTGGCCTCGAAGCCACCGCCGCCCTGCTTCCACTCCACCTTGACGTTGTACTTCTGGCCCGCCGTGAGGTTGACCGAGAAGTTGTGGTCGGTAGGCGGGTAATAGCCGAAGTCATCCACCCTTTGCTGGTTATCGAACCACACCCGTACGCCGTCGTCGGTGCGGACGTTGAAGTTGTAAGTACCATTAACCGGAGCTTCGACTTTCCCCTCCCAGCGGGCCGACACATCATTAGCCGCTACGTTACTTCCGGGCAGATTATCACTCTGGTTGCCGCTGATGTCGATATTGCCGCTGAACGTAGCAAAGGGGCTACCCTGCAAGTTCTGGCCGTTGTAGTAGTTGGTTGTCAGGCCCGTGCCATTGCTGTTGCATGGAGGTTGACAATTTGTGATCACATTGGCATCGGCAGTGGAGAAGTTGCAGCCCACTTTTGTTATAGAGACGGTGTAAGTATTCGTGCCTGCCCCGTTGGGCGTTGTAACGGAAATGGTCTGTCCCGGCGGGTTTTGGCCGGCAGGTATGCCTGGGCCATTCCAGTTGTAATCAATGTAATCGCACCCGGGACCCGAGCAATTGGCTGTAAGGGTGATAGGCGAGTTGCAGTTTGCCGGAGCCGGGCTGGCGGTGGGGTTGATTGTAAAGTTGCAATCAGGAGTGCAGGTAAAATTTGTGCTGAAGTTCACATTATTCCATGCATTGATAACTTGCCTAGCCTCGTGTGAACATGTACCATACAGTAGCTCAGCTACGTAAAGTGACGCATCCTTAAAATTGGCAAATGAGGTCGATGGCTGCAAGAAAGCATTCATAGTGTAAAAAACTATTCTTGCCGCTCTGTCCATTCCAATTGGATATACCCTTTGGCCGGGATTCACATTTTCACCTTCTGAAATCAGGAAAAACCAGCGGTTGAGAAAGCCATTGCGTTGATGGGGCGGCTCGGTACCGCCCCAGTTCGGCCCTTGAAAAGTCCTGGCCTGTGGAGGAGTTGACAATTCAGGATTTGACATATTGCGCAGCAACCACGCGTCTTCGCCCAGCGTCCAGTTCCAGTCGTTTGGCAGTAGTTGATTCTCCACCACAGTCCCAAACATATCAGATAGGGCTTCGTTGAGCGTACTAGATTCAGCCGTTCCATTCAATCCATTTCCTCCTGCCATATTGTTTGAATATCCGTGCATCAGTTCATGAGCAACTATGTCAATTGTCGACAAGCTTGTTCCGGTTCCGTTTCTAAAACCTATCAGCATTCTGTTTGTTGGATGTTGCCACTGTGCAAAATCACCCGCAGGCACTTCTACAGAAACCCTAGCGATAGTGCCATTATTGTTGACTCCATTTCTACCATGCGTATTGAGCATATACTGATACATACGCTGACATACCCAGTGCGCTGTGGTAGCGTTGGGGGAGTTGTTGCCCCAATTTGTGTTAGGATTTGTAACATCTCCATCGTCAAATTGTCCATTGTTGTTTAAGTCCCTCTGTACCTGTAGCGCGCTATTCTGACTTTGGCTATTGAAACGTAGCCCAAAGTTGCTACCAACTGGTTCCGTATCGAAATTCAACACCCCTTGTCCCGCCAGGTAGCGGGCGTGGTTCGGGATGAACGTCGAGGCTACCAAAGGAGAAAAAGACCTTTCTAAAGGCGTAGGTTCCACTTCGGCAGTGATTGGCAAAGGTTTGACCGGAGAAGGTGATTCGAAGCAGTTTTGGTAAAGCGGGAGGCGCTTGACCACTTTATTGGTAGTGGCGTCCACATAAATGCGGTAAGGCAGCTTATCCTTTTCGTCTGTTAAATTGAAAGCGTAGGCGAGACAGTAGCTTTCCTTGGTAAAATCCTCTCCGCAACGCGCTAGGAGAAGCTCGCCGTCCGTTTTACCGCCCTCTTTCTGAATTTTCTCGACGGTCGTACCTATTTCAGCAAGTGCTGTTGCCAGAGCCTCGCTTTCTTTGGTGGGGCTGGCAACATCCCTGGATAAATCCAGGATGATTCTCCCCACGGCGATCTGTAGCCTTCCCTCCTGCGAAATGAGCGTGTAATACGCTCCCTCTACCGGGAGTCCTCTGTAATACAATTGGTATTGCTGGCTCAGCAATTTGGGCTCCATCGTTTTCTGGTTCAGGAGTTTCAGTTCGTATCCCTCGCCGATGCCCAGATTGTCTTTGTAATTGGTAAAAAATTCCGAAGCCTGCACGGCGTTGTCGTCTTGGCGGAATTCGATCCAGCCATCTTCGCCCACGTATTTAGCCAATCGCTCGATGGTCTTGTCATCGTCCCGTTGGTATTTAGGGATGTACTTCTGGGCCAGAACCACGTTGGACAGTGCTACTCCCAGCAGCAATCCAATTTGCAAGGATTTGAGGTAACGCTTTTTCATGTCAGGAAAGGGTTTAAAGGTTATAGATGGATTTATTTGCTTTTCGTTACATTATCGAGTCTTATGTAGTGTATTGGATTATTTCCACCGATTGAAACGCCGTTTATGTCTTGATAAATGATGCCTGAAACCCGGTAGGCGAACGGTGAATTTGGTATATTCTTTGGATCAAAGGTGTTTTGGAGATTATTTGTCTTTTCCAATCCTATGTCACAAACGATTACCCCGTTTACGCCATTTATTTGCTCTTTTAGCCAAAATCCGCCATTTGCATAGTCAGCTTCTGCATTTTTTACTTCTTTAATGTATTTGTATGCTACTACTGAGGTATCGCAGCAGGTCTCGGTACAAATGCCGTCATCTTCTTTTTTCGCGCAGGTCCATAGTACACCTGCTACTCCCAGCAGCAATCCAATTCGCAGGGATTTAATCAGGAGCTTTTTCATATTAGTAAAGGGTTTAGAGGTTAAGGGAGGTTTATTTGATCTTCTTTACATTATCAAGCCTAATCCAGTATACTGGCCTTCCAATTATGTTGACAGTATAAATATCATTATATACCCGGCCCGATATACGATAAGCGAATGGCATTTTGCTGAGACTCTCAGGTAGGCTGGTAGGATCGAAAGTGTTTTCAAGACCTTTCACCTTATCTACGCTTAAGTCACACAAATTAACCGCTGGTACATTGTTTATGGGATTTTTGAGCCAAAAGCCCCCGTTTCCATAATCTGCTTCGGCATCTTTGATTTCAGTAACGTATTCATACTGTATTGCAGTAGTATCGCAGCAATTTTCGTCACAAATGCTTTCAAACTCTTTCTTCGCGCAGGAGAGCATCAGGCTCACGGCCAGCAGAGCGGTGTAGCTCAGGAGTCGGTTGGCGGGGCGTCCTCGCCCCCACGGAATCGGTTTTCGTTTCATAAGCGGTAATTGTAAAAAGGATGAAAGAATAAGAAATCGCTTCAAAGCTAGGAAAGTAACCCGAACTCGCAAGTGAAATATTATAAATATTTTTAAATTTAATATTCGGATAATACAGCGAATTTGAACAAAAACAAGAAAACATATTGGGGGTTAACTGGAAATGATGGAAGGAATAAAACATTTCCGCGAAAAAAGTTTTTCGGATACATAACAATGTAAGGCAATATTTTTCAAATCTTGCATCGCCAGCCCCTAATCCACTGACTTACAATACCACTACAACTAATGTTTAGACATCAAAGTGAGCTAACTGAACAGAAAAGTCAGCCCCGCTAGAAATCCGATCGGCTGCCTTTGAGTTTACTGATTCCGGCTGAGATAAGGGAGAGTAGGCAAGAAGATCTTGCAAATTCAGGCTGGAGGTTCCCAATGACTGTATTAGCCGTTCGAAGTTCTGGCGACAACAGGTAGCTTACTGGACATTCACACAAAAAATTATAACCAAAGTCTTACAACCACTGTGGGCAGTGGCGACACAGCTTTTTCTGGTATTTCTGCCAAATATATTGGTCGATCTTACGACAAATGCTCCTTGAAGCTCTCATAACCAAAACTCCGCACCAGCCGAAACGTATCGTCCTTTTGCCAAATGCCGATGGAAGGTAAATTCACGCCATTGAAAGTACTTGTCTTCACCATTGTGTAGTGGATCATGTCCTCAAAGATAAGTTTGTCCCCAATTTGCAGCGGCTGATCAAAGGAGTAGTCGCCCACGAAGTCACCCGCTAGGCAGGTCATGCCACCCAGACGGTAGGTTGGCTTGTCCGCCACTGGTTCGTGGTGGGCTCCCACGATGTGCGGCTTGTAGGGCATCTCGAGCGTGTCGGGCATGTGGGCGGCGAAGGAAGTGTCAAGAATCGCAACCTGAATACCCTGACTATCCATGATATCAAGTACCGTCGAGTAGAGTGTTCCAGTGCGCCAGGCAATGGCCGAGCCGGGTTCCAGGATAACATCCAGATTGTATTTTTCTCGGATAGCTTTGACTAGCCGGATAAGCCGCTCGGTGTCGTAGCCTTCGCGGGTCATGAGGTGGCCGCCGCCCATGTTGAGCCATTTCGCCTGGTGCAGCAGATTACCGAATTTCGCTTCCAGGGTTTCCAGGGTTCTTTCCAGCGTGTCGGAGCCGTTTTCGCAAAGGGTGTGAAAGTGAATGCCCTCTACTCCTTCGGGTAGCGTGTCACCGAACTTATCGCGCGTTTCGCCCAGCCGCGAGCCGGGAATGCAGGGATTGTACATCTCAGCCTCAACCTCTGAGTACTGCGGGTTGACGCGGATACCCACGGAGATTCTTTGGTCAGGATTTTCTTTGTTAAAGTCCCAAACGCGATCTTTGAAACGCTCGAACTGGCTCAACGTATTGAACGTCAAATGGCTGCTACGCTCAAGAACTTCCGCAAATTCAGCATCCAGGTAGGCCGGAATGTAGGTATGAGCCTTTTCACCCATAAAATCGTTGATGAGCTTTACCTCGTTCAACGAACTCGCCGTAGCGCCACTTAGATACTCGCCCACGATGGGGAAGACGCTGTACATGGAGAAAGCTTTGAGGGCCAGAATAATCTTGCAGCCTGCCTCCTGCTGCACACTATCAATCAATTCAAGATTGGCGCGGAGTAGTTTTTCGTCTAATACGTAGCAGGGAGAAGGGATTTCAGTGTAGTCGATCAATGGAGTGATGAGTGATGAGTGATGAAATTCGGTACTTTTCTTTCAAAGAGCAATCAATGACGCAATTTCTTACATTTGAGACAAAAATACGCACTCTTATAACAAGCCTTATTTTTGGAAGGTACAGACATAGACCATAAATATCTCATCATTCATAACTCAAAACTCATCATTCAAACATGGCTTTTTTAGTAATGGACATTGAAATGTCCGGTCCAGATCCGGGCTACAATGAGATCATCCAGTTGGGCGCCGAGCTGTTCGACGACGACTGGAACGCCCTCGGCACCTACCTGACGAACGTGTATCCCGAAAACGAGGAAGCTTTCACGGCCAGCGCGGAGGAAGTCCACGGCCTGTCGCTGGCTGATCTGGAAGAGGCCCCGATGATCTACGACGTGATTCCTGAATTTGAAAAATGGATCAAGTCCAAAACCCACGGCGCGCCGCTGCATCAGACGGTCATCTGCGGACAAAGCGTCATCTATGACATCAACTTCCTGCGCTTTGCCTACTCAAACGAAAAAATGAAGTGGCCCTTTTCTAACAAAATGCTGGACCTCCACACCGTGTCGTATCTATACTTCATGATTATGGAAAAGAACGGCCAAAAAGTTCCGCGCTCCCTCAGCCTGGGCGCGGTATCCGGCTTTTTCGGCTTTGGGCGTGAAGAAGAAACCCACAACGCCCTGGAAGACGCGGAGTTAACTGCCAAATGTTTAAAGGAAATCTTCGGACGGTTAGATGATGTAAGGCTAGAAAAAAGATCTTAAATTCCGACATTCCCTAATTAGCATAATACTTTTCCAGCACCACCTCCGCCTGTTTGTTTTGCGGGGAGAATGGATCACGCGCCCGTTCACCGCTCCGCAAGGAGGGAAACCACTTCCAGACAAATCCCCCGGCCATCCACTCCTTTTGCCATACTTCTTCAAAAAACACTTCGTAAGTTCTGGCCTGCAAAGGATCATTTTCGGGACGGTCACGATCCGTTTCCCAGGGACGGCGGGCGGAGAAATCGCTGCTCATATAGCCAAATTCGGTAAATAGAATGGGTTTTTGAATCTTAGCCGAATACCTTCCCAACGCTTTCAAATGAGGCTGCCAGCCTTTTTTTAGCGTCGCCAAATCGGGTGACTGCGTTTCGGAGAGCGGGAAATAGGCGTCGATGCCAATAAAATCCATTTCATTCCAAAATGGGACGTCCTGGTACACGTCCCAATTCTCGGCGTAGGTGAGTTTTCCCTTATAGATTTGCTTAATTTCCCGGATGATCTGAAACCAAAACTGCGGACGCCTTTTGACGAAGGTCTGCATTTCGGTGGCTATGCAGTACAATTCCACGTCAGTACTATCGGCAACACGAGCGAATTCAAGCAAATACTCGCCAAAGCCTTTCTCAAAGGTTTGCCATTCCGCCTCGGTCGCCAGGTCGAAATGTCCCGTGAAAGTACCTCGCCCCGCCCACATGTGCGGCTTTAACATCACTTTTAGTCCCTGATTGTGAGCAACTTCAACGCAATGCGCCACCCCGCGCGGCGATTCGCCCCACCATTTCCAGTCGTTATCACGCGCATAGACAAAATCCGCCGTCCCTTCGCGGGTGTACCCGTAAGGCATCAGCGCTACCCATTCGGCATTAATTCTCTTGACGGGCAGATACGTCATATCGGCCAAAGAGTCGCGCGGTGCGACGAAAGCTACGCCCTTCAACTTTTCCCCGTTGTAGCGATAAGGCTGATCCGACGACACGGAGGAACAGGAAAGCAAATTTCCGAGTAGAGCGGAAAGCAGGAAAGCCAAGAGAGCGTTATTCATCCCAAAAACTGATTTACGTAGTTCCGGCTGGTCAAAATAGCGGATTTAACGTCGGTGATATCGGCTTCGTAGGCTTTGTCCTCGACCTCGATCACGACCGGGCCGCGATAGCGCACGTCGGTGAGGGCGGCGAAAAAGCCGCGCCAGTTCACGTCGCCCAGGCCGGGTAGTTTGGGAGAGTGATATTCCAGTGGATTTGCCAGGATCCCCACTTGGTCCAATTTGTCTTTGTACACCCTAACATCCTTCAAGTGAATGTGGTGCAGACGGTCTTTGAACTGGTAAATGGGCTTTACCTCGTCCATCATCTGCCACACCATATGCGAGGGGTCGTAATTAAGGCCGAAGCACGGGCTGGGAATTATCTCGAACATCTTAGTCCAGACCGCCGGGCTGATCGCCAGGTTTTTGCCGCCGGGCCACTCATCATCGGTAAAAAACATTGGGCAGTTTTCGATGGCAATCTTAATGTTGTTTTCCTCGGCTACCTTCACGATGCCAGGCCATACGTCAGCGAAGGCTTTAAGATTATCGGTGATATTCTTAGCCGGATCGCGGCCAATGAAGGTAGTTACGACGGGAACTTTGAGTTTGGCGGCCGCGCGAATCAACTCCTTAATATGTTCGATGCCGGGGCCAGATTTTTTCTGATCGGGGTCGAGTGGATTAGGATAATAGCCCAATGCCGAAATGCTGACATTGGTTGTGCGAAGGGTGTAGTTGATGTCGCTGATTTTCTTGTCGTCCAGGTTGGTGACATCGATATGCGAAACGCCCGCATATCGGCGGGCATCTTCGCTATCGCGGGGCCAACACATGACTTCTACACAGCCAAAGCCATGCTTAGCCGCGAAGTTTAGGGTGCTGTCAAAATTAAAATCGGCAAGAATGGCGCTGTTAAAGCCTAGTTTGAGCATTTGGGTCAGAGATTTCCAGTATTTGAATAGTTTGAGTAGGCAGGGTGATCGTTTTTCTGAATCGTTAAGCTAAGAAAGAAACTGCACTACACCCAAAAAAAGACCTGCTTATTCAATCGTTCATTCAAATTTAACGGGAAACCATCCTTTTCTAACACCGCTCATCCAAATCCTATATTGAAAAAACGGCGCGGGTTTCGTAATATTGACAGGTAAATTCAGACAAGTACCCTCTTAAATCAGTAACCGTATGGCCGAAGCAGAGAAAAGTCTGGGCAAAAAGCTCCTGGGCTTTTTTATTAAAGAACCAGAGAACGAGCCGGCAAAACCCGTAACGCAACCAGGCAATGTCAAGCAGGCGGCTCCACCTCCACCCGAAGCCAAGCCGACGGTAGTTAGCAGCACGTCGGTTCCCGCCGAGGTCGATCGAAAGTTTGTCGAACACTTTGCCGAGTTGCTTGGAAAAGCCAACTTACCCGGCCCTGACTACTTCGAGTTCAAGCAAGCCCTCAAAAGCATGGAAGGACTGGGACTAAACGAAGAAAAGCAGTTTCAGGCATCGTGGGCAAGTTTCAAAGCCATGGCAGCGGGTGTTACCGAAACTTCGGTGCTGACCAATTCCGCTAACCATTACGGAAATGTGCTGAACAAAGACCGGGAAAGTTTCTTGAAGGATGTCGAAAAAGCGGTAGACGACCGTATAGGTAGCTTAAAGCAAGAGTCAAAAAAATTGCAGGAGGCCACGAAAAGCTACGCGCAACAAATCGTGGATCTGCAAAAAAAGATTGATGGAAATAATGATCGCCTGGAAAAAATCAACGGCGAAATACAGGAGCAAACTGATAAAATCAACGTCAGCCGCGACAGCTTCGACCTCACCTACCAAAGTATGGTAGATCAAATCAACGCCGACGTGGAGAAAATTAAACGGTACCTGGGATGATAGTTTAAAGTTTATGAGTTCAGGAGTTTATGAGTTTTTCTCTTTCCTGACTTAGAACCAGACACTTTGAAACTCCCGAACCTTAAACTTATAAACTTTAAACTCATAAACTCAAAATGACTGACTTTTCACAAATCGGCGGAACCGACGACGACCACAAGAAGTCGTATTGGTCCAAGCCAGAGGGAATCACTTCCCTGCTCTTTTTGGGAGCAGCAGGTGCTTTGGCACTTTACTACTGGAATAGCATCGCGCTCTTCCTTATCGAGGTGACGCAGAACACGCTGTACCTCGGCCTTTTGCTGGCAGCCCTGGCGGGGCTGGTCTTCCTATTCACGAGTAGCGACGTGCGGACGGCGGTTTTCTTTTTGTTCAAAACCCTAATGCGTAAAATCACGGGACTGGTCATTAAGCTCGATCCGATCGCTATTATGAAAATCTACATCAGCGATTTGAAAGACAAGCGCGAGAAGATGCAGGGGCAAATCAATACGCTGGCCGGGCAACTAGTGAAGTTGAACAAGAAAATAAATGAGAACAACGACCAGATCAAGCAGAAGTTTGCCGAGGCAAATAAGGCCAGCGAACTTTCGCACAAGCCAGGAATGCGGGAAACGGCCCAACTCGCCACCATCGAGGGAGCAGGTTTGCAGGATATGAACGAGAAGCTTTTTCCGCTGCAACGCAACATGAAAACTATCCTGGAATTCATGGAAAAAGTAAATACCAGCGCCGACTACTTCATCAAGGAAACCGAAATCAAGGTCAAATTGAAGGAAACTGAGTATAAGATCGTGAAGGAAAGCTCCAACGCCCTGCGTACGGCTATCAGTATTTTCAAGGGCAATCCCGACAAAAAGTTCTACTTCGACGAGTCGATGGAGTACATTCAGGACGACATGAGCCGCAAACTCGGCGAGATGAAGCGGGCCATGGATCTGTCGATGGACTTCATCAACGGCGTGGACGTGCAAAACGGCATACTCTCCGACAAAGGCCAAAAGATGCTCGAAGCCTACAACGAGGGCCAATTCTCCCTCGTGGACCTTAACGCCCCAGAAGCTGTCCCGCGAACTATTGAACTCAATCCTCCGAAAGATTCGAAGTACCGGGGACTACTTGATTAATTAATTTGGAATGAGTGAATTAGTAAATGTCGGAATATTTCAAATTCTGGCGATAGCAATATTCACTAATTCCGATATTCACTAATTCACAATTAAAAACATGAAACGACTCACTGTTGCCGGGCGCTTGATCATTACCGCCCTTGTTCTAGCCGCGCTTTACTTTGGTTTTAAATATTTTGGCGGGCAGAAGGCCCTAGAATCCATGGCCGACACCGCCCGCATCGAATCGGCGGAAGGCGGCTCGGAATACAAAACGCCTGAACCAAACTCTACTTCCAATCCCGACAACTATGCCTCCGACGTAGCGGGTTCTTCCTTTGATTATGATGCACCTGAACCCGTCAATGGTACACTCAAGGGAGTAGTTGAATTGGGTGCGAGTGGGTTCAATTCCTTTATTATCAAAGTCGATCCCCAAAAACGCTGGAAACTGGAAAAGGCGGAGTTCGGCAACAGCCTGGTAACGGAAAACATGGCTACCGACGACGATGTCCGCATGGGTCTCAAACGCTACATCGGAAGCATGCTAGATTATGGCGTGAGCGGCAAGAACATCCACTTTGTAGTAAGTTCGGGAGCCGCCAAAGCCGACGTCACGTCCAAGATTACTGGTGCGCTGAAATCCTTGGGTTATACCGTGAATCAGGTTACGCCACAGCAGGAAGGTACGTTGGCCCTAAAATCAGTACTGCCGGAACTCTACGACCAACGCGCCTTCGTGACCGACATAGGGTCAGGCAACACCAAGATTTCGTGGATGGAAAACGGCAGCGTGCGGGCCATCGAAACCTACGGGGCCAAGTACTTCCAGGACAATGTGCAGGATAGCAAAGTATATAATGAAGTGATGGCCAAGGCGAAGCAGATTCCGACCGACCGACGCAAAACTTGCTTTATCATCGGTGGTGTTCCCTTCGAGATGGCCAAGGAAGTGCGCAAAGGCAAGGAACGCTACACGGTGCTGAGCGCCCCCGATGCCTACAAACTCGAAAACGCCAAGTCGAAAGCGGGAATTAACATCTATAAAGCCATCGCCGACGCTACCGGCACCAACCAATTCGTCTTCGACTGGGACGCGAATTTTACCATTGGTTTTTTGCTGGGATTGCCTTAAATAATTTTGAATGAGTGAATAATCCTTTGTGGTTAGCCAAGGCAAAAACCTATTTCTTAATCTTTGCCGTGGGCTTGGTTATGATGCAGTGCGGTAAGTCTGATCCGCTGGTCGCTACCTGGAAAATTATCAAGATCAACTACCAACCCAGTCCGTTGGCGACGCCAGAAGCCTTTTTACGAGATGAGCAAATCAAGGCCATGCAGTCGGGTTTCCAAAACTCCACTTTCGCACTATACGAAGGGCAGCGCTCGGCTTTTTTCTCCACAGAAATGCCTTATCGGCAGGGTACCTGGTCAATAGATGGTAATCGCCTTTCGCTGCAAATTGGCGGGAGAACAACTTTCCCGTTCGACATCGTCGAGCAAAATGAAAATACGCTCATCCTGGTACTCGCCGAGGTCGGTGCCACCGATGGCGAACTGACGCTAACTTGCCAGAGGAGCGAGCAGTACATTTACGGCGAGGTCGATTTGCTGGCTCCTGAGCAAAACGAATGGCGGGTCAAACCAAAGCAGAGACAAACCGAGACTCAAATCCGGCAACGGGCTATCGCACAGCTGGACTACCTCATTCACTACTTCGAGTGCGTCAAGAAAAATAAACAGACTTACTTCGAGACCGGATTGGTCGGCTCGCCCTTCATTTTTTATGCGCACGGTTTGGGCCTGAGCAAAGAAAGCCCCTCCGCGAAGCGATGGCAGAGGTACTTTTATGATCGACAGGATGCTAACCGGGCGTTTGATTATCTAAAAAAATCGATCAAAACACTGGATAAATACCCCAAAGCCGATACCTTCACCGAGGAATATCTGCTGGCTTTCAAGAAAATGCGTACCTACTTTGACCAATGATTTTTACATTCAACTGACCGTTGCCGACGAGCAGAAAAGTTTCGCCCGTCAGCTGGTGGAGCATTCGCTGGCGCATCATCACGTCGCCAATATTTGGGACAAATCCGACGACAAGAAAAACCACACCCGAATGCTGCGCTACACGGGCAGTCTGGGCGAAATCGTTTTTGCCGATCTCTACCAACTACCCCGCCCGCAACGCTCCTTCGGCGCGGTCAATGGTCAGGATTGGGGTCAGGATTTTGTTCTCAAAACCGATGAAGGCTTCTTTTCTCTCGATATAAAAGCCATGAAGCGACAAACGGGTACTTTGGGTGCCGATTACGTCCTGAATATTCCTGCCTCGCAACTTCACAAACCCAACTCCCGTACAACGCACTATTTTTGCCTGTCCTTCCATCAATCCGAGCAACTAGGCACAGTTGCATCTCTGCTCGGTTTTGTGGACAAACAAGCGGTTGAGCGTGGTGAATTAGGGGTTCTGTACCGGAAAGGCTCGCAAAGAATTAGGGCTGATAAAACCAGTTTTACATTTCATCAGGACACTTATGAAATTCTTTTCGAGGACATAAGTTCTCCAATCATTACTGAGCGAATCGAGAATTTAGTCGTATTCAAAAAATGCAAACTGAAACCGCCCTTCACAGCACATTAATCAGAACATAGTTGGCCTCTCTCACTAAAACTTACGACTCTCAAAAACTTCTGGGGCAAGTATATACTCCAAAATTTATCGTCGATAAAATTTTGGATGAGGCAGGATATACTTCTTCGGCTTGCCTTGGAAAATCAATTCTCGATCCCGCTTGCGGAGATGGCCGTTTTCTGGTTGAAATAGTCAGACGAATCGTCTCATTTTCATCAGAAGACTCCCTGCCGAACAACTTAAAAAATGTCTCTGGCTGGGACATTGACAAGGAGGCGATTGCTATCTGTAGAAAATCTTTGGATGCCAAAATAGAGGAGCTAGGGCTTGAAATCGAGTGGAATCTGGTCAATAAAGATGCGCTGGAAGAAACAAATCCCGACCAAAGCTTCGAGTACATCGTTGGCAATCCGCCGTACATAAGGATTCAACATCTTCCCGAAGAGCAGCGAGCTTTCCTGCAGGAAAACTACCGCTTTTGCCGCTCCGGCTCCACCGACACTTTTGTGGCTTTTTTCGAACTAGCCGATCGGTTATTGGCCGAGTCTGGCGTCTGCGGTTTCATTACACCCAACTCTTACTTTTTTTCGGAAACTGCCCGCCCGCTGCGGAGGTACTTTCAGGAAAACCAAAATCTGAAGCTCATTACAAACTACGGCTCTGAAAGGGTATTTGACAAGACTGGTACTTATTCGGCCATCACCATTTTTGGCAAGAAAACCAGTAGAAATTTCAGATACGAATTGAGCGATTCATCCTATGAGTACAGCAGTAGAAATATTTCATTTGCCGAATTACGGGATAACGATCTCTGGCAACTCTCGATTGATGGCTCAATCTCAAAAACGGGTGTAAGGCTGGGCGATATTTGTCAAATATCGGTGGGCGTGACAACGCTGAGTGACAAGCTGTACTTATTCAATATCATCGAAAATGATTCAGATGAAGTAGTTGTGGCTACTTCAAAAGCGGGGGAAAGGATTACGATCGAGCGAAGCATCTTAAAGCCCATTATAAAAGCTTCTCGTTTGAAAAATAGCCAAGAACCGATTTCAGAATATATACTTTTTCCTTATAAAAAAAATGCAGCTGGAAAGCACACTATTATCCCTGAACACACCCTAAAAGAAAAGTACCCCCTGGCGTATTCATATTTATCAAACCAAAAAAAAATCTTAGACAAACGGGACAACGGGAAACTAAACCCAGTGGCGTGGTATGCCTTTGGACGTGCACAGGCACTGGATACTTCATTTGGGAAAAAGATAGTTTTCTCTCCTATGAACAAGTATCCCAAATTCATCCTCTGCGAAAACGAAGAAGCAACCGTTTATTCAGGCTATTTTATTAAGTACGGCGGAGATTACGAAAAACTCCTGAGTCAGCTGAATTCAAAAGCAATGGCCGACTACATGGCGGTAGCAGGCCGCGATTTCCGGGGCGGCTGGAAGGGGTACAGCAAGAAAATAGTAGAAAATTTCCGGTTGAGCGAGCCTGGTTTTCTCGCTCAGCTTAACCCGGATTTAGCAGGCTAAATCCGGGTTACAATTTCTCCAATGCCTGATTTAAATCAGCGGTCAAATACGCTGCATCTTCCAACCCAACGTAAATCCTTACCATGCGGTGGCGCTCAATAGTAGCGTCAAAGTCCTCAGGCTTCATTCCCGCCGCCTGCGGCAGCACGAGTGACTCGTGACCACCCCA
>NZ_JBGSXF010000153.1:0-1921 GCF_041751555.1 Persicitalea sp.
TATTATGGTCGGTGATCCCGCACTCATGATTTTTGGATCGGGATATGCCATGGGAGCCAAAAATTTCGATGTCGAGGCCGCCCTGGATCTTATGAAATCCCAGGATAACAAAACCCCTTCTAAACGTGAATACATGTCACATGGGATGGTTGAGGGGGAGGTTTCCATAACACTTGAGTACATGATTGGAGATTTTACTAACCGTCTCATAGATATTGAAACATAAGCTGATTGTAATTATATTTTAAGAATGAAGAACAATGATGCTCGGAAAATGGATCGAGAGGCGCTTGCAGAACTTCGGATCCGGGCTGTTTCTCAAATTCGCAAGGGCGAAAGTCCCGAGCAAATCGCCAAGGTCCTGGGAGTTAATCGCGTCACAGTATATCGATGGATGACTCGATTCGCCAATGGCGGATATAACGGCTTGAAACGAAAAAAGGCTCCTGGCAAATCCCGTCTTTTGACCGAAACGCAAATGCGTAGTCTCTACTATATGTTGGTGGATACCACTCCGGAACAAATGAAGCTACCCTTCGCATTGTGGACCTTGGCTGGCGTGAAAGAATGCGTTCGTCGGCGCTTTGGCTTAAAGCTTTCCAAAGCAACCATGGGTCGCTTGATGGCACGGTTGGGGCTCAGCTTTCAAAAACCAGTACAAAGAGCCTATGAGCAAAGTGGAAATTTGGTCAAGACTTGGCTCAAAAAGGAATTCCCTCAGATACAGAAACAGGCCAAGCGGGAAGGGGCCGAAATCTATTTCGAGGATGAATCCGGAATTCGTTCGGATGCCGCCGTCGGAAAGACCTGGGGTAGAATTGGTAAAACCCCTGTAGTCAAGCGAACAGGGCGGCGCTACAGTTTGAATCTTGTTTCGGCAATCAGTCCGCGTGGTGAATTGAGATTCATGTTCACCAAAGGCTCATTTGGAGCAAAGGAATTCGTGGAATTCTTAAATCGTCTTATGAAAACGACTCCGCGAAAGGTCTTTATTATAACGGACGGGCACCCAGCGCACAAATCTAAGTTAGTCAAGAAATTCCTAGAGGAGAACATCGAGCGCATCAAGCTCTTTTTCCTCCCCCCTTACTCACCTGAGCTGAATCCGGATGAGTTGGTGTGGAATGCACTAAAGGGCAACATAAGCCGCAGTTTAATTAAAGATCAAGATGACCTTGAAGGCAATGTAATGGGATATATGCGATCCCTGCAAAAAAGACCCGAAAGAGTCCGGGCATTTTTTCAAGAGCGACATGTCAGATACGTACTGCAAACGTAGCTATATCAATGAGACGGGTAGTAAATAAAACCTATCAAAATCCAGGCTTTTTAATCACATTAATTATATCGCACACGGGACTTAGCAATAAATTAAATACCAGTGATAATTACTGGGTAAAGTGGATGGTCGTTGCGATAGAACTGCTTCCCCTTTTACAAAAAAAGCAACGGTATTTGTTGATTTTCCCTAGAGACTTATTAGCAAATGAAGTGATTCAGTGGTTGTTAACAGAAGGAGTGGATTTTCTCAAGTATATGGATGTGATCAGTTTCGATAACGTCAATCGCTATACAGATGAATACCCAACAACCATCGATTTCGGTTTTGCCGATCTAGGTAGGCAAGCATTTCACTTTATTTCAAAAAACCTGCCTGCACGAATCTCTTCAAAAGGCGAGATTAGGGCTAAGACAACTGTTGTTGAACGTGGTACGGTACGCCGAGCCGTAAAGCTGGATAAAGAAGAATCAGGAACATGACCTGCTACCAAGGGTTTACTAAATCTATCCATATTGATGTGTCTAGTCCATGGGTAGCAGGCCATCCGATATTTACTTAGGGAACAGTAAAGCCGTGAACCCCATCACCTGACCAATCCGCTTCCGACAATCCGCTTTCACTCTTCAGCAGCACCCAATC
>NZ_JBGSXF010000154.1:0-18994 GCF_041751555.1 Persicitalea sp.
CCAAAGCCTTGGCCGGAAAGCGGGTAGAAGCGTAACGGGCGGGAATGATTCCGACGATTTGCAAGTTTTGGAAAGTGTGTTGAGAATTTGGATGTTTGAATTTTGATACCTTCGGCGATCAAACGGCAAACATCATTTTTATCAAAAGTTTTTCTATTTTTCCAAAACTACCACTTCAAACCCAATAACCCTTGCCACTACCTCAGGAAAACTTGTTTTCGCTTACTTTTCCAGAAGCGATCTGGCGGATTCTGCCGCATCCTGAACGCGACGAATGGGTGGTTGAACTACGCAATGCCGCCCAAAAAACTGTTTCCTGGGCATTAGTGGATTTGGCTTTGAACAAAATTGTTTGGCAGGAAGCGCCCTCAGCTACTGAGTGGTGGACGACGCTCGCGGGCTTCGCCGGAGACGGGGTTTTCCTGCACAACTATCGCTTTCACGACATTCCTGAACCAACTGATCTATTGGCACTCTCGGCGGCGGAGGGCGAATTGCGGTGGGCGCTGCCCGGCTGGCTTTTCGGGCGGGCAGCGCCGGAGGAGGGACAAATTATCGTGACCCAAAAACAGGCGGAATCTATTCAACAACGATTTTGTGATAGCGAACTGGGCTTGCTCAAAGATGTCATTGAAGAGCAGAATCTGCTTCCGATTACTGCGCCAAACCACCGCTCCCCTGTTCGCTACGGTCCCGAGGATATATACTTCGCTCAGCTTTCTTCGTTTTTAGCTAAAACTGTGGGCGTAAAGGACGTCATCGCCGTCGATTATCTTGAGTCAGACCCCTATCTGGTCTTTTCTTATTATCTTTCCGAACCCGAAAAAACGACTCAAAGTCTGCTGGTTGTGAATCGTAATAGAGAAACCATTTATCATAATCGCCTGAGCGACAACCGTCCGGGCATGAGCCACGACACCATCTTGCTCCAGAATGACCGATTAGTCTTCTTGCGAAATACCAACGAACTGATTAGCCTAACATTGACACACTGAAATGAAACCCCTGCTAAGTACTATTCTCCCCTTACTATTTGCCTTTCTATCGACGTCCCCTTCGTTGGCCGAAACTACTTCCGACTTTAAAAATGCGCGCCTGGATTCCCTCGGCACAGAAGTAGCTAATGGCAAAACATACATCCTGCACAAAGTCGATCCCGGCCAAACGCTATACGCCGTCATGCGCCGCTACGGAGTGGCGGTCAACGAAATCCGCGCTGCTAACGAAGGAATGGCCGACGCCTTACGGGCAGGTCAGGTGATTCGGGTGCCCTACACTCCCCGCAAGTCGGCCAAGGCGATTGCCCGCGAAGAAAAAGCCGCCTCGAAGGAAGAAAGAAAGCGGGACGACAAACCAGCAGCTACACCTGCTGCCAACGCACCAGGAATGCACACCGTTGAGCAGGGCCAAACGCTGTACAGCATTGCGGTAAAGTATGGAACATTGATGGCCGACATCCGCAAATGGAACGGCATGACTTCCGACAATGTCATTTTGGGGCAGGATCTGATCGTGTCGGAAAAAGCATACTCCGAGCGTAGCCCGAGTATCACCCCTTTTCCCACGCCAAAACCCGCTGAAAAGGAAGAACCCGCCCCGATCGTGGCTGAAAAGCCGAAAAAGACCATCGAAGAGCCTACTCCCGCACCGAGGGAAGCGACGGGAAGGCGGATGAGTGAGTCGGGAGTGGCCGAGATTATCGACACGGGAGAAAGCAGCAGTAAGTACCTGGCCTTGCACCGGACGGTGCCTTTGGGTACTTTGGTGCAGGTTAAGAATCAGTACAATCAGGAAGAAATATGGGTGAAAGTAGTCGGACGTATTCCTGGCACCAGCTCCAACGAAGATATTGTGATTAAGCTTTCGGCGCGGGCTTTCGAGAAACTTTCCCCCAACAGCCGCCGTTTTAGGGCCGAGATCAGCTACATCTCGGCCAATTGAAAAGCATGAAACACTCCCCCGAATACCGCTCACGTCGCGAGGAAGAGCGCGCCGAACAAAAGAAAACCATTGGCTACAAAGTGTGGAGCGTTGTGTTCGCGCTGATGTACCCCTTCATCGCCGTTTTCACATTTGTTTTCTCCATACTGCTGAAAGTATTCTCAGGCATTTCGCAGGGACTGGCATATCTGCTGGGCAAGGTAGTCCGCAAATAATCCCTTGACCGACTCCACCGTAGAACTTCTCGAACAAAAGTACGCGCAGTACAATCGTCCCGACTTCATCCCGCACGACCCGATCAGCATCCCGCACCGTTTCAGTCGGCGTCAGGATATCGAAATCATGGGTTTTTGGGCGGCGGTGCTGGCCTGGGGGCAGCGCAAAACCATCATCAACAAGAGTCTTGAATTGGCCACGCTAATGGACGATGCGCCTTACGACTTCGCCCTGAATCATCAAGATGGCGACCTCAAACGTTTCCTGGCTTTCAAGCACCGTACTTTCAACGCTACGGACACGCTGTACTTTCTGCATTTTTTTCAAGATTTTTACAAAAAAAATGACTCGCTGGAATCGGCTTTTTTGGTAGAAAATCAGATAGGGCAAACTACCACAGAGCAGAGTTTGATTTCCTTTCACGATCGCTTTTGTGGCTTGGAATATTTCCCAGCTCGTACCCGTAAACACATCGCGACGCCCGCCCACAGGTCCACCTGCAAGCGGCTGAACATGTTCCTGCGCTGGATGGTACGGCAAGACGACCGGGGCGTAGACTTCGGGATTTGGGACAAAATCAGCCCCGCTCAATTGGTGATGCCCTGCGATGTTCACGTGGACCGCGTAGCACGACATTTGGGACTAATCCAACGCAAGCCGACAGACTGGCAAACGGCTTTGGAACTAACTACCGCCCTGCGGAAACTCGATCCCGCCGATCCGGTAAAATACGACTTTGCGTTGTTCGGGCTGGGGATCGAAGGATTTGTGTGAAGGGCGATGTCAATGTATCGCAAACGAGGTTATTATCCCATTATTAGCTTCAAAAAGTCTTGCGTTCGAATAATATTTACCACCGGGAAGCCCCTACTTTTTAATAGGTTATAGTGTTTATCGTCAGTCACTAGATAATCTGCTCGTCCATTCAATGCACAATCTACGAACTTATTGTCGTCTACATCTTCGGAGATAATTGACCAGTTGAAATAAATGTCGATTCTTTCTACGTCTGGGGAGCGTAACAGAAAATTCGCTATGTTTTCTGCTACAATCAGATTTGTTTTTTCTTGGAGCTTCTCGACATACTCATTCAATATTTCGTTAGAAATAAGGAGTTGGATCCTCCCTTCCAACAAGGCATCAAAGATTGGTCGGAATTTGGACAATCTCCCAATGCAGACCAGCAAACTGTTCGTATCGAGTACTAAGCGCATGATGACCGATCAATACTATTCGGTTATCCAATCGTTCATCGTGTCATTAGTCCATTTGCCCTCTATCCACAATTTATCAAATTCAGTCGATGCCTTATCAGCGAAATGTTTAGCAATCACCCTTTTTATCTCTATCAACTCGTCTTCCGGCAGATTCAGGCTGTAAAGTTGCAGTAATTCCAGTTGTAAATTGGTGAGCGGTTGTTGTAATACGGCCATAGAATAGCTTTGTTTTAATGAAAATAGGATTTAAAATTAAGAAATTTTTTACTCTTGTTTCCTTTAGTGTGGACAGCCAAAACCGCGTATATGCCGTAATTAGCCCTTAGAAGTTTGGAACTATGAGGTAGAAACAGGCACATTTATCGCTTTTGGGTAGCAGAAATCAGTTTTGAACTACTAAAAATCACCCCCTCCATGCAGAAAATAGCCATGCTCGGTTCGGGCTTTATCGGCCGCTTTTATGCTGAGTCCATTCAAGGTCAGCGCGGCCGCGACCGCGTGACGGCCATCTACGCCCGCCGCGCCGAGAGCGCTCAGAAATTTGCCAAAGATTACGGCTGCGATTTTGCTTCCAGCGATATGGAAGAAGTCATCGCTCATCCTGACGTGACGATGGTCTGCGTGGCGCTGCCAAACCACGTCCACGCGGAAGCCGTCATGCTTTGCGCCAAACATAAGAAAAACGTTGTCTGCACCAAGCCTCTGGGCCGCACCGCCGAAGAAGCCCTGCAAATGATGCGGGCTGTGGAGGAGGCGGGCATTTTCGGAGGCTATCTCGAAGATCTTTGCTATACGCCCAAGTTCTTGAAATCCATGGAGAGCGTCAGAGGCGGTGCACTGGGGCGCATTCTGTGGGCAAAGTCGCGGGAGGCACACCCCGGCCCGCACAGCGAGTGGTTCTGGGATTTGGAACAGGCGGGCGGCGGCTGTATTTTGGATTTGGGCTGCCACTGCATAGAACTGGCTCGGAACTACATCGGTAAGGACGTGAAACCCGTAGAGGTCATGTGCTGGGCCGACACGCAGGTGAAGCCCATCGAGGCCGAAGATCACGCCATCGCTTTGGTAAAATACGAAAACGGAGCAATCGGACAGTTTGAGACGAGCTGGACATTCCGGGGCGGCATGGACCTACGCGACGAAGTGATGGGAACGGAAGGCACTATATGGATCAATAATTTCCTGCGCACGGGTTTCGAGATGTACACTACCGGTAAGGGCGCTGACTATGTGGCCGAGAAAGCCGAGAGCAACTCAGGCTGGTTGTTCCCGGTGGGCGACGAGGTAAATGACCTGGGCTACAACCACATGTTTACCGACATGTTCAACGCCGTCGAGAACGGCACCGATGCCGCCGAAACCTTCTACGACGGCTACGTGGTGAACGCCATCATCGACGCCGCTTATCGCTCTGCCAAAACCAAACAGTGGGAGACTGTGGAACTACCCGTCTGGCGCGGGCAGGAGGGGCTGACCAAACCCAGCAACTACATCGACTACGACGCCGACCACTACCTCATCAAACAGGAAATGACCCACGACGGGCGGAATAAGCTGATTTTGAAAGAAAAGGCAAGCGGAAAAATCATCGAGCGGGACGTGTAGGGGTAAATGGTGTGTATTTGCAACGCGAAATCTTTTGGATTATCTTTGGAAGCAATTTTTAACAGATCAAATTATGGCAACCAACAGCGGAAATAACTCACGAAAGGGAGCGGTGAAGGACAGAAGCCAGGTTTTTAACCCCTCTACGGGGAACTACGTAAAACGGGACACCAGTACAGGGAGATTCATCGATGTCAAATCCGACGGCAAGCCCTTCAAGGGAATTCGCCGGGAGGCCATCACGATCAAACCTAATCCCAGCGTCGATAAGGGCGTAGCGAAAAAGGCCGAAAAGGCGGTGATTAAGATAAAGAACAGCCAGCGAAAAGCCGGATGAAAAGAACAGCCGACTATGAGCGTAACGTCTTTATCAACTGCCCATTTGATAGCCAATATGATGACATCTTTAACGCTGTTCTCTTCGTAGTCCACAAATGCGGTTTTATTTTGAGGTGCGCTAAAGAGTACGATGATTCTACCGGGGTCAGAATACAGAACATCGTGCAGCTGATTCGTGAAAGCAAGTATTCGATTCACGATTTATCGAGAGTGACCCTGGACGAAACCGCTAATCTTCCCAGATTCAACATGCCTTTGGAGTTGGGGATTTGTATCGGGGCGATAGAGTTTGGTAATAGAAAACAGAAAGAAAACCAGTACCTGATTATCGAGAGCCAGAAATTCAGGTTCAAGCAATTCATTTCGGACTTATCCGGTCAAGATATCAGAAACCACGAAGATTCTGTAGAAGGAGCCATCAAGATAATCAGGAACTGGTTGTCGGGCAAAACCCCGGAAAATATTCCCAGCGCAAGTATCATCTATCAGGAATACATAGATTTTCTAAAAAACCTTCCTTCGCTGTGTGAGGTGAACAACTGGCTGCCTGATGAACTCACATTCGAAGAGTATTCGACTTTGGTAACGAACTGGCTCACGCTCGAATAGATGAAGCAACTTTTTCCTTTTTTGCTGGCCGCTTGCCTTCCACAAACAGGTTTCGCCCAGAGCCCAACTTTCAAGGCTGAGGTCATTGACCCGAAAATCAGTATTGGCTACGGCCTGGCGACGGGCGATGTGGACGGCGACGGACAAATCGACATCCTGCTGGCCGATCAGAAAGAGATTGTGTGGTACGAAAATCCCGGCGGGCCGGAAAGTCCCTGGAAGCGCCATGTCATAGCCGCTAACCTCACCAAGCGCGATAATGTCTGCATCGCTGCCCGCGATATCGACGGCGATGGCAAAGTGGAGGTAGCCGTGGGCGCACAGTGGAATCCCGGCGAAACCGAAAACGTCGACGAGTCCGGCGCGGTGTTCTACCTCATTCCGCCCGAAGATCGCTACCAATTGTGGGAACCCGTGCAACTGCACCACGAAGTGACGATTCACCGGATGCGTTGGGTGCAGGATACAGACGGGAAGTACCAATTGATCGTACTGCCGCTTCACGGCGAAGGCAACGAGAAAGGCGAAGGTGTTGGCGTGAAGATGATCGCCTTCGACGTGCCGGACGACAAGAGAGGACGCTGGACGCACCAACTTGTGGAAACCGATATGCACCTGACCCACAACATGGAGCCGATGGAGGTGCAGGGTGCATTCCTGGGGATGGCCGTGGCCGGAAAGGAGGGCGTGCAGGTGTTCCTGGACGGAGCCGATGGCTGGGCACCTTCGGGCAACTGGATGGTGATTAGAAACGGTGTGGGTGAAGTCCGCACGGGCAGACTGCGGAACAACCAGCTTTTTACAACTACCATCGAACCGATGCACGGCAACAGTCTGGTAGTTTACACTAAAGACAACCGCAGCGTGCTGACCGACCGCATGAATCAGGGCCACGCACTGGTTACGGCGGACTTTTTAGGTCTCGGTCGCGATCAGATTGCAATGGGTTGGCGCGAGAAAAACGCCGCCGAACAGGTAGGTGTGCGGTTGTACGTCGGTACCGATGAGGCCGGGAAAAATTGGCAGGAGTACGCCATCGATGAAAAGGTGGATATGGCCTGCGAAGACCTGAATGCTGCCGACTTGGATGGTGATGGTGATTTGGACTTAGTAGCGGCTGGCCGGGCGACCCACAATGTGGTCATTTACTGGAATCAGCGTTTCTGACATAAGTTTGAAATGTCAAAAATACAGGCAAAGTTTTTCTAAATTCGATTAAAGTATATTTGGTAAAGTTCTAAATAATATTAAATTTGTACTATAAACGTATGTTTAGTGAGTATATCCATCCCAGCATTATTCACCCTGTAAACTACCGCAATCATGTACAAAGCCAGTCCCATTTCCATCCGATTTTCGCTCTTCGTTCTACTGCTTTTCCTCGGCAGCCTCTCATTCGCCCAGAAAACGCCGAAACACAACGATGTCGTTGCCCTCAGCAAGAATGCCGACGAAAACGCAGCCGTACTAAACGACTACCTCGATGCTCTGGTGGCCTCCGACTTAAACCGCGCACGATCGCAGCTGGCTGCCGACTACCAGGAGAATGGTCCCGGCTACAAAAACCCGATGAACGCTGAGCAGGCCATTGCCAGTTGGCAGAACTCCCTCAATCAGCGTACCGACCACCGCATTACCGACCGCCGCACCCTGGCTTACCGGGAAAAAAGCGGTCTGAACGAAGGTGACTGGGTTTTGGGTTGGGGAACCTACCATTGGAAGGAAAAAGCGGGTAGGGCCACGATCGAGCTTCCTTATCAGATTACCGCCAAGGTGAGCAACGGTAAGCTGAAAGAGGCGCACTACTACTATGATCGAGCCATTGTGCGCGACAAAATGGGCTACGCATCCATCCCACCCGGCATGGACCCGGCAGCCTACATGATTCGCCAGGTACTGGAAGCCGAAACCCAGGCCTGGCTCGACAACGATGGTGAAAAGATGGGTTCATACTGGGCCGACCTGCCCTATGCCGCCCACACCGTCACCGACGAGTCGGGTAAAGCCTATGATATCACGGCCACCGAAATCGACGAGATGGTCAAGCGACTTTCCAGCCAGAAGCCCAATAAACCAGGCACTACTTTTACCAACACCAATTTTAATATTCAACCCAACGGCAACGCGGCCTGGGTCAGCTATGAGCAGACTTTCCATTACCCTGATGGCAGGGAGTCTTTAACCAATATTGAAAGCCGCTATATGGAAAAAATCGACGGGAAGTGGAAAATCTCCCATATGATTACGATTCCAAAGAGGTAGCGATTACACCCCTGGTTTTCTTGCCAAAGAGCTCTCGGAGAATTCTATCAAAGAATTTTCGAGAGCTCTTTTTACATCCTTTCATCCTCCAACTACCATTGCCTGCCAAATTTCTGAACCGCCTACCAAGAAAGGTGGTTAAATCATTCCAGTTTCTTCCTATTTTCGCTCACATCTTATCAAATACTAACTTCCAAGCCCATGACACCGCTACGCAAAGACTCTTTCATTCGACGGGCCAAGGACATCACCATTAGCAGTACCATGACCCTCGCCCTGCTGGCGAGCGGCGTGGCTCTGCCGGGCTGCAACGGCGGACAGGATAACGAAGCCGCTTACAGCTACGACGAAACGACTTACGATAAAGGCATTCGATCCTACATTAAAGAAGTAAGCCCCGGCAAATTCAAAATCACCGACGAGGAAACCGTCGAATACGACCAGTCGGAGGCTATCGTGTTTTACCTCGACGGTACTTCCCGCACGCTCAACCCTGAAGCCGCTAAGCGGTTGATCGACGAAGAAATTAGCACCCTTGGTGATTCTGCCGACACCCTCGGGGTGGAGCGAGGCTACCGTCGCAGCGGATTATCGAGCGTCCTGCTTTACGGCGGCATGGGCTACCTATTGGGTCGGAATCGTAACAATAGCTACATCAACAACTACCGAAACAATAACCGGGCAGGAAGTCATTACAGCGACCCACGCGCTTACCAAAAAGCGCAGTCGGCCCGCTCGGCCATGCGCGCCTCCCGCACCGTCACGGCTCGGCCTTCGGGCGGGCGGAGTGGTTTCTTTGGTAGTTCGAGGGGAAGTAGTGGAGGATAAATAAGGAAGAAGTTTTATTATCCTTTCCTGGTATGCCAGCCCGGCACTTTCCTCTTTCCTTCGAAATGATTCTCTTAGAAAATATGTCTCAACCTCCCGAAAACGCCTTGCAGGCGGTGGGGTGGAAATGGATGCTGGGCGAAGATACCCTGCCCTATTTAATTGATAAAGCAGTAGCGGTGACAGAGGCAGAAGCCAACGATTACTACAATTCGGCTCAGTCACTGTATGAGATGCTGGTGGAGGCCGGGCAATACGCCATCGACCACCTGCTTTTGTCCGAAATGGGTATTCCGGCTACCCTTCATGAACTCGTCAAACGTTCCTGGGAAGATGATCGACAAGTGCATCTGTACGGTCGCTTTGATTTGGCGGGCGGATTGGACGGACAGCCAATCAAACTCATCGAGTTCAACGCCGACACAGCGACTTGTCTGCCCGAAACCGCCGTGGTACAATGGGCACAACTACGAGCAAATGGCCTTGATGATAGCCACCAATTCAATACGCTCTACGAAACCCTCGTCGGGCAGTTTAAGTACCTGCGAGAAGTAAACGACGACCTCACCCCTAGCCTGCTATTAACTACATTACGCGGCTCTGCTGAGGACGACACGAACGTAGCCCTGCTCACCGAAGCTGCACAGGCGGCGGGTTTCGACACTGATTTCTGTTACATGGACGAAGTGGAATTCTCCGCGCAAGAGGGAATCTTCAAGCAGGACTCCACCGACGGTAGTTTTCTGCGTTTCGACTTCTGGTTTAAGCTCGTTCCCTGGGAATTTATCGGGGATGAAGAACCCGAACTAGTTGCTATTCTGACCGATCTGGTTGTCAATAGAAAAACGGTCGTTCTCAACCCGGCCTATACACTACTTTTTCAATCAAAATATGTCTTGAAAATCCTCTGGGATTTATACCCCTACCACCCACTGCTGTTACAAACGGAACGGTACGTACTGCCACACAAGCAGTCGGTGAGTAAGGTACTTTTCGGGCGTGAAGGAGCCAATGTAGCGATTTTAGAAAAGGGTGGTAGTATTCTGGAGAAAGTCGAAGGTGAATACGGAGACCAAAGGTGCGTGTATCAGGAATACGTGGATTTTGTCAGCGACGCCGAAGGAAAACGCTACCAGGCCGGTGTCTTTTTTGCGGGTGAGCCTTGCGCACTTGGTTTCCGGCGCGGCGGTAAGATTCTCGACAACACCGCCCAGTTTGTCGGCCACATCATTGAAAAATAACCGAATGAATCAAAAAGACGAATTGCTGGTCGCGCTGCGACCTGAAATAAGTACTTCCCCGGCCCAAAATCCGGCAGAAGCTTTTCAAAATACTGTGCTACGGCCCATCCTGAAATTTCAGCACGAACGGATTACGGCTATTTTTCGACAACATATCCAAAAGCGCAAAATGAACCTTTCGGGCGTAAGTACGGAAGCTTGGAAAAGCTACGTCGAGACTGCCTTCCAAAAAGACCTCACTCTACGCTATCAGCTCATCGGGCTGGCCCTGGGGATGATGACAGAGGAAGAATGGACGGAATTTTCGGGAGATAAGGAACTGGCCCGGCGGCTTAATAATCTGCTGGTGCAGCGGATGCAGAGCATTTTGGAATAAAAAAGCGCGATCCTCAGTTGAGAACCGCGCCAAAAAAGTTGATCTGTCGCTGGGTACGCCGCTCGATCCAAATTAATCTCTGCGCCCCATCAAGATGCTTACGTAGTACAACAGCGTGGCCAAAGAGCCAATTGCCGCAATCAAGTACGTCCGCGCAGCCCATTTCAGGGCATCCTCAGCCATATCATGTTCGGGGGGCGTGACAATACCGTTGCGCTCGATCCATGCCAAAGCCCGATTGCTGGCGTCGTACTCGACGGGCAGCGTGATGAAGCTAAACAGCGTCGTGAGGGCGAACAAACCTACCCCAACTGCCAGCGGAATAATCGAGGTCTGAATCAGGAAGATTCCTGCTAAAATAACCCATTGCATGTACTTCGACGAAATCGTTAGCACAGGCACCAGCTTCGACCGAAGTGTCAACCAAGCGTAAGCCGTCGAGTGCTGCACGGCGTGACCGCATTCGTGAGAGGATACTGCCGCCGCCGCCACGCTCCGGCCGTGGTACACATCGGTGCTGAGATTGACCGTTTTATCCTGCGGGTTATAGTGGTCAGTCAGGCGACCTTCCACGGATAGTACCCGCACGTCCATGATGCCGCTGTCGCGCAGCATTCTTTCGGCAATTTCTTTGCCGCTCATGCCATTGCTGAGTCCCACCTGTGAGTACTCCTCAAATTTCTTTTTTAGTTTCCACTGGACATACATGCTGATGCCCATGACCAGTATAAGAATCAAATATCCTCCCATTTTTTAAAGTTTAAGTTTATGACGGGGCAGCCCGTCCTGGTTGAAGTTTAATAGTTTGATAACCTTTCAGACATCAAATCTGGTACCTAATAGCTTTTCTTAATCTTGGCTATCAACGAAGTTGTAGAATAGCCGGGTACTAAGGCTACTGTTTCCACAGTTCCTCCGTTTTTTATTACAAAATCTGCGCCAACGATGGTTTCGAGTGTGTAGTCGTCGCCTTTTACCAAAATGTCAGGTTTCAGGGCTTCGATGAGGGTCTGGGGTGTAGGTTCATCGAACAAAATGACAGTATCCACGAAGGCTAGCGCCGCCATTAGCCGGGCGCGGGCGTACTCGTTCACTACGGGACGGTTCGGGCCTTTCAATCGGCTCACCGAGGCGTCGGTATTCAAGCCCAGCACCAGTCGGTCACCGAGGGCGCGGGCCTTTTCGAGGTAGTCGATATGGCCCAAATGGACGATGTCGAAACATCCGTTGGTAAAAACTACTTTCTGGCCGGCGCGTTGCCAGTCGGCCACTTGTGTGATGGCCTCGCTAAGTTGCCGGATTTTATTTTCAGTCAGAATCATACTTTACAGCTAGTTTGCGGCGGCGGGCTGGGGCTCGGGTCGCGCTTCGGATTTTTTGTCTTTGAACAAAACTACCAAAAATGCCAGCGCGCCAACCACCAGCATGAACAACATCTGCGTTCCGTGGATGAACGTCGCCAACGTCACGCCATCGGCCTGGGTAAGGCCGTACAAAATCATCACGTTACCCACCAGCAGGTGGTACGCCCCGATGCCTCCCTGCGTGGGTGCCGTCATGCCAATGGCCCCAATAACCAGCACCGTCAACCCAGCCAACGGCCCGAGGTCAGCAGTTTCGGGAATACAGAAGAATAGTACGTAAGAAACCAGATAGTAAAATACCCAAATCAACAGCGTACTAAAAATAAACAAACCTGGACTGCGTAATCTACGGACGCTGAGAACGCCCTCCGCCATGCCTTTCAGAAAGTCGACTACTTTGGCGACCAGCGCATTTTCCAACAACCTCTCGCGCAGATCTTTGTTTTTTATCACAAAAAAGACAGCCAATAGCGCTACAAGTACCGCTGCACCCGCCACGATCAGCAACACGTTTGGCCCGGTAGCTTCGCCGCCTCCACCGACTTTCCCGCCGAAAAATTCTAAGAAAAACTGGCTAAGACGGTCAAATTCCAGCACGAAGTTGAGACCGATCAACACCAGCAACGTAAGCACGTCGAAGACGCGCTCGGCCACGACGGTTCCGAAGCTGAGGCTGACGGGTACTTTTTCCAATTTGTACAGCGTTCCGCAGCGCGTGACTTCGCCCATACGCGGCACGATGTAGTTGGCGAAGTAACCCGTCAGTACAGAGGTCGTGGAATCGAACAAGCCTGGCCGATAGCCCAGAGGCTCCAGCAGCATCTGCCACCGCCAGGCACGAGTAATGTGTGCCATCATTAGCAAGGCGCAGGACAGCGCAATCCAGCGCCAGTCGGCGGCTTGCAACCGCTCCCACATGGCTGCCAGGTCGATGTCCTTGAACACGAACCAAAGCAGCCCGCCAGCAAGGAGGAGGGAAATGGTGTATTTGAGGGCATTCTTCATTGTTGAATCGTGTAGTTGTTGACAGGGCCGCCCGCGCGGTTGCGTAATTGCTGTCTTTTTGTTTTACTGTTGAGTCGTGTAAGTGTTGCGCCGCCCCGGCAGGTATTATTGAAATTCAATTTTCTGTTGAACAAAGAACAATTTAACAGCAATTAACGATTACACACCGCGGCGGCGAACCGCTTCAACGATTACACAACCATATTCCCTTCCCCCGGAAATACTACGCGGGGTTTGAACTTCTTGGATTCTTCTTCAGACATGGTACCATAAGCGATAATGATGACCACATCGCCGACCTGCGCCTTGCGGGCAGCGGCCCCGTTGAGACAGACGATGCCCGAGCCGCGCTCGCCCTTAATTGCGTAAGTCACGAGGCGCTCGCCGTTGTTGTTATTCACAACGTGAACCTGTTCGTTTTCAAGAATTCCCACGGCATCCAGTAAGTCCTCATCGATGGTGATGCTACCGACATAATTCAGCTCGGCCTGCGTCACCTTCACGCGGTGAATCTTGGACTTCATTAGGGTGATTTGCATGATGTGTTTTTTCTTAAAAAATAATTCAAAACGCTTCTGACGTTAAAAATCCGTCAAAGTTAATTCTATTATTAACTGCTGGCAAAACATCCACAAAGCCCGCCAGGTTCATCGCCGACCCCATCCAGCTAACCACCTGATCATTATAGTATTGACAAAAAAACTATTTTCTTTAACTTTGTTTCTTGTTCTTACTCGCAAAACGTGTGCTGTATGTATGAATTGCACCGCTCGCTACTTGGAAGTCTAACTACCACTAACCCTTAATTGAATAAATGAAAGCTTATCACATGAACACCCCGTGGGTCGATTCGCCTTTTTTTAAGCAAGAACTGGAAGAATCTTCACTAGACGAAGCCACCAAAGAAATGGCCCGCCAGTACTCCGAACGTGGTTACCTCATCATGGAAACTGGGTTGCCGGAGAGCACATTCGACCGCATCGTCGAACTACTCGCGCCGCACTACAACGACCCAAGAATTCAGGACGCCTGGAAAATCACGCCGTTGGTAAAGGAAATTGCGGGTTGCCAGCCGATCATGGATATGCTCAGGATCTTGTATCGTCGGGAGCCTTTTCCTTTCCAGACGCTCAACTTCCACGTCGGTTCGCAGCAAAAAACGCACAGCGATTCTATCCACTTCTACTCCGTGCCGCAACGATTCATGTGTGGCGTGTGGGTAGCACTGGAAGACACCGACGAGTCGAACGGTCCGCTGCACTACTACCCCGGTAGCCACAAACTACCTTTTTACGACATGGCCGACATCAACCTACAAGGCTCCAAAGACGTCACGCAGTACAACCAGTACCTGACTTACGAGAATTTCGTGCAGGATTTGATGGAAGCCACCGGGCAAAAAAAGGAGGTCTTTCACGTCAAGAAAGGGCAGGCTCTAATCTGGTCGGCCAACCTTTTCCACGGCGGTGAGCCCATCCTGCGCCCCGGCAGTACGCGCCACAGCCAGGTGACGCACTATTTCTTCAGGGAGTGCATGTACTATTCACCCATCTGGTCGGATTTGCCAATCGAGAAAATGTACATGCGCCTCCCGACCAATATCCTTACGGGCAAATTGATCGAGAACACCTACCTCAGTCAGCCGATAGCGGGCCGCAGGGGGTTCAGCCCATTTACCGATTATAAGAACAGCCTTGAAAGTACGTTAAGAAACCTGAAAAGGAGCCTCTCCAAATAAAAATTACTTCTTTGGCCGGGACAGCGGGGGTATTTTTAGACCATCGGCCTCTTTTCTTATATTGTGTTTCGTAAAAAAAAACTAGTCAACCTTAATCATGGACAATAAAGACCAAAAAGGCGGGGTATCTCGTCGAAAATTTTTGCAGAATGGCACGGCGGCGGCAGTTGGTGCCTCGGCCCTCGGTAGCTTCTTCATCGTGCCGCGTCATGTGTTGGGCAAAGGCTTCCGCGCGCCTAGCGACAAGCTAAATATTGCGGGTATCGGCATCGGAGGCAAAGGTTCATCCGATATCAGGAATGCCTTCAATAATGGCAAAGAAAATATTGTGGCCCTCTGCGATGTAGACTGGGAGCGCGGCACGCAGAGTTTTGAGGCTCATCCCAATGCCAAGAAATATAAGGACTTCCGCAAGATGTTTGATGAAATGGGCAAGGACATCGACGCCGTGACCATTTCGACGCCTGACCACCAACACGCCGTGGCCGCAATGGCCGCCATGCAGCTTGGCAAGCACATTTATGACCAGAAGCCACTTACGCACGACATTTATGAGGCCCGAATGCTCACCGAAGCGGCCCGAAAGTACAAGTGCGTGACCCAAATGGGCAACCAAGGGGCCTCCAATCCTGGCCAACAGCAGATGATCGATTGGTTCAAGAAGGGGCTAATCGGCACGGTGAACGAAGTACATGTCTGGACCAATCGTCCCGTGTGGCCGCAGGGCATTCCTGTTCCCGAACCCAAAGGATCGGCCCCATCCAACATCGACTGGGATCTGTGGGTAGGTACCGCTCCCCGGGTCGACTACACCCCCGCCTACCATCCTTTTGCCTGGCGCGGCTGGTGGGCCTTCGGCACGGGCGCACTCGGCGATATGGGCTGCCACCTGATCGACCCACCCTTCCGGGTACTTGGCCTTGGCTACCCCACCGAAGTGGAATGCAGCGTGGGTTCCGTCTTCTTGCAAAACTGGACGCCAGAGCATATTCCCGAAGGATGCCCGCCCTCCTCACGGACGGAGTTGAAATTCCCGGCCACGAAAAACAACAAGTCGGAAGTCAAGATGGTGTGGTACGATGGCGGTCTGCGTCCCGCCCACCCCGAGCTAATTCCAGCCGACGATCCCATTGGCGACAACGATAGTTCCAACGGAGCGATCCTCATCGGCGACAAAGGCGTGATGACCTGCGGCACCTACGGCCTGGTTCCTAAGCTGTACACGAAAGATGGCAAGAAGCTGGAAATGGAGCAAGGCAAGTTCGATACCAAGTACACCGCCCTGCCCGAATACGGTCACCAGGTAGCTTGGACCGACGCCTGTAAAGCAGGTTTCAACAGCAAGGAACACAAGGAATTGCGTTCTTCGTTCGACTACGCCGGGCCACTGACAGAAACCGTCATTATGGGCAATCTTGGTATCCGTAGTTACAACCTGCGCGTAGCACGTGAAGACGGTAAGGGCTTCACCTACCCCGGACGCAAGAAATTGTTGTGGGACGGAAAGAACATGAAAGTGACCAATTTCGACGCCGCCAACCAATTTGTAAAGCGTGATTATCGCGGGGACTGGACGCTGGGCGCGTAAGTGGTTTAGCTGTTTATTCATTTAGGCTATTAGCTTTAAGGTCTGTCAATGTCTTTGGGGATTGACAGACCTTTTTTTTAGTAGAACCTCCCCCGGCTCTGCTTTTTTAATTTTGTTGAGAAACTAACAGACTTGATGCAAGAAGCGATACAGGACTTCTGGCTTTGGCAATTCTTAGGTAGGCTGCACCCGCTGATCGTGCATTTTCCGGTCGGCCTACTCTGCGTGGCTTTGCTGCTGGAGGTACTGGATTGGCGGAATCATTCCAAGAATTTTCGTGCGGGCACTACCGCCTTGGTCTGGATTGGCGCGGTTAGTTCGGTAGTAGCGGTGGCCTTCGGACTGTTGCTGGCCAATGTAGAAGATTACGGTGGCGAGGCGGTGGAATTTCACCAGTGGGCGGGCATCGCTACCATGTCGCTCGCACTACTGACTTTATGGCTGCTGCGCTCGGGACGGATGGGGGCGTTTCGGTCCTCGCTGATAATTACCGTCGTCGGCGTGAGCGTTGCCGGACACTACGGAGCCATGCTCACCCACGGCGATGACTACCTGACGAGCGTCCTGCCATATAGTCAAGAGACACGGGACAGTGGTTTCGATGCAACTCAATTCTCGTTTGCTTCCAATAGCGGCCAGCCCCTTACCGAAACGCAGGTTGCAGAGCTAAACCTTGAAGTCCGCTCTATCCTGGCGCACAATTGTTACAGCTGCCACGGGGCCACCAAAAGTAAGGGTGATTTGCGGCTCGATAAACGCGAATTTATCGAAAAAGGCGGCGAAAACGGTATCGTCGTCGTGGCCCGTCAGCCCGAAAAAAGCGAGATGATCCGCCGCGTCAAACTACCCTTTGGTCATGATGATGCCATGCCCGGCAAAGGGAAGCGGCTTACGGAAAAAGAAGTAGCTACTCTTGAATTCTGGATAAAACAGGGTACGCCCTGGCCCAGCGGCGAGGAAAAAAGTATCTTCCGCGTCGCGCCCCTCGCCCCGCGCAATCCTACCCTGCCACCCGCCATAGCGGGAATGAAAAATCCCGTCGATCGTTTTGTCAATGTTTATTTTGAAAAAAATAAGGTCGCCTGGCAGGAACCCGTCAGCGACCGCCTGTATATACGGCGGGTCTTTCTGGACGTGATCGGCCTCTTACCGCCGCCCCGTAAAGTGGTGGATTTCATGGCTGATGAGCGGCCCGATAAGCGGGAAATTCTGGTGCGTGAACTACTTAACCGCAACGAGGATTACGCCCAACACTGGCTCACGTTCTGGAACGACGCCCTGCGCAACGACTACTCCGGGACGGGCTACATCACGGGCGGGCGAAGTGACATCACCAAATGGCTGTACAACTCTTTGAAAACGAATAAGCCCTACAACTGGTTTGTGCGAGAATTGGTCAGTCCAAACGAGGAATCGGCGGGTTTTGTGAACGGCATAAAATGGCGCGGTACCATCAATTCCAGTCAGCGCGTCGAGATGCAGGCGGCTCAGAACGTGGCGCAGGTGTTTTTGGGCTTAAATCTCAAATGCGCTTCCTGCCACGACAGCTTTGTGAGCGACTGGAAACTGGCCGATGCCTACGCCTTCGCCAACGTGTTTGCCGACACATTACTGGAAATCAACCGCTGCGACCAGCCCACGGGAAAAATGGCCGGACGCGGTTTCCTATTTAAAGAATTGGGCGAAATCAGCGTGGACGCGTCAACTGAGCAACGGCTTCGCGAACTGGCCGATTTCCTAACGCAGCCCAAGGACGGTCGCCTGTATCGGACGCTCGTCAACCGGATTTGGGCGCAACTCATGGGTCGCGGCATCGTCGAGCCCGTCGATGTGATGGACAACCTGCCCTGGAGCCAGGATTTGCTCGACTGGCTGGCCTATGATTTTGTGCAAAATGGCTACGACATCAAAAAGTTGATGTTCACCATCCTGACTTCCAAAACCTACCAAATGCCTTCAATGGGGGTAAAGGAGCCGGATGTACTTACCGCACCTAACTACGTATTTCAAGGCATGGTTCGCCGCCGCCTGACCGCCGAGCAGTTCGCCGACGCCGTGAGTGTAGCCTTCAATCCGGTCTACCCCGATTCGGCGGTAGTTTTCAAGCGAATGCCCGAAACTATCGCGCAGGAAATACCCTTCGCCCGCGCATCGTTGGTCAAGAACGACCCCTTCCTAACCGCTTTGGGGCGACCGAACCGGGAAACCGTCAGTACTAGCCGAAGTACGCAAGCCAACCTTTTGCAAGCCCTTGAACTTACAAACGGTGAGAAATTCAATTCTTCAATCGAAAAGGGGGCGGTGAAGTGGAAAACGAAGTACCCGCAGTCCGAAGCATTGGTCAAAGCGCTCTACCGCCGAGGTCTGGGACGTGATCCGCTTTCGAGAGAACTTGCCGTGGCGGAAGAAATGCTGGGCAAGAACCCGAGTGTTGAGGGTATTGAGGATCTGGCCTGGGCGATTGTGCTGCATCCTGAGTTTCAGTTGATTTTTTGAAAAGAGGAGGAAAGGAGGATGGAGCGGGGCGCCCCACTCCATCCTCCTTTCCTCCTCATTAACAACCGCTACCGAACACCATTATGAAATGGAACCGTCGAGAATTCTTACAACGCAGCAGCGCCGCTACGCTGGCCGCACTAGCAGCGGGCGCGCCTATGTCGAGCCT
>NZ_JBGSXF010000155.1:0-8728 GCF_041751555.1 Persicitalea sp.
CGCCATCATTTTTTCGTGTTTGGCTTTCATGATCGCCTGCTGCTGCATCATCCGGGCATCTTCAGCCATGATGCGCTCGTCATCGGCCTGCATCTGAGCATGGTCTTTGGCCATTTGCTCGTCCGACACGTCGCCTTTGGCGTGCCGGACTTCAATGTCGTCATCTTTCTGCACCATCAGGGCATACTCATCGACTAAAGCTTTATGTTCGTCCATCATTTTTTGGTATTCAGCTTCGATTGATTCGTGTTCGGGCGAGCTACCGTTCATGGCTTCGTGCTCGGCCATCATCGTAGAGTCGTCGGCCATCATCTGGGCGTGCGACGCCTTTATTTTCTCGTGATTAGCTTCCAGTTTGGCGTGGTCGGCTTCGGCCTGGGCATTGCCTGCCGAGCCATCGGTTTTCGACTGACAGGCTGTAAAAAGGATTCCGCCAGACACTAAAGCGGCGAGGCTGAGGGTAATGAGTTGTTTTGTCATTGGCTTGAACATGAATTAGTAAAATTATAAAATAAATAATCAGGGCAAAATTAACTCCATCGCCGGATACCACCACAATAGCCACAAACACATGCCCTCCGGGAGCTATCAGATAGAGCCAATTGACGGGCGAATTAGTTGCGGTCCGCCGTTGCGGTTTGCCGGGCCGTCCCCGCAAAGGTGTACTGGAGGCCGAGGCCGACCGTGCGTGGGGCCGAGGGCGAGAAATTGGTTCGGTCGGTAGCGTTGTTACCCCGCGACGCGCTGGCTACATATAGTTCGTTAGTCAGGTTCAGCACATTTACGAACACCTCGATCCCCTTCCGCTCGTAGCCGATTCGGGAGTTGATGACGCTGATGCCCCGCGCCCCAAAAGCTCCTTTATCGTCGTACCTGACGGTGTTGATCTGATTAAGATAAAAGGGTGTCAGCCGTTGCCATTCAGCCGACACACGGAAGCCCTTAAACCAGCGGGGTTTGTAGAATACCTCCGAGTTGACGATCCAGCGCGGAGCCGAGGGCATTTCTTTGCCGCTTAGATTCTTGACCGCGTCGGCCTGCCTTACGGATAGCTGAAAATCTTCAAAGCGGTGAAGCGCGTTGGCTCCCCCCAACCGAATTAGCCATTCGGCACTCGGTTTGTAGGTCAACCCAAATTCAACACCCTGGTGAAGAGTACGGCCAACGCTCTGATAGTCGGTAGAGTTATCGACCTGACGAATTGAAAGCAATTCATTTCTACCGTTCAGACGATAGACCGAAATATCGGCGTAGAGTTTGTTGTCGAAAGCTGAAAACCAGCCGCCCACTTCCATATTTTCAAAGTTCGCGGGCTCCAAATTATAATAGAATGGATCCTGGCCTGGCACTTGCTGCACACTTGGCCGCAGGCGGAAAATGGCCGTTAGTCCCGGTGGCGCGAATCCACGACCGTAGTTGGCGTACAACCCGCGCCCGCCCCCCAAATCATAAACAACACCCACTTTGGGGCTGAACTGTTGGTATGCTTTCGTACCCGACTTTTTGTCAAGATAATTATCATAATCGAACGACATACGGTCGTAGCGCAGCCCGGCTGTCACACGCAGGGCTTTGAGTGGGCTGAATTCTAGCTGAGAATAAAAGCCGGTATTATGGATTTGGGCTTGGTAGTCGCCGAGTAACACATCGGGTCGATCGTTGAGAAACGTGTACTTTTTCACCGAACGACCATCGGCCCGCGTCTCGGCGGCTAAGTCGATGCGGAAGGCGCTGTAGCGTGTCGGCGTGTTGTCGTAGGTACCACCGACGAGCAGTTTGGCTTTCAGGAAATCAAACCGTTGGGTATGCTGTGCAATCAGGCCATAGCTATTAAAAATACTCCGCTGTTTTTCACTCGTTGCAGTTTTCGATCCCGTTGTCCAGCGAACGGTATGGTTGGGCGCAAACCGATAGTCGTTGTAGCGGTGAAACGCAGTCACGAACGTTTCGGCGTTGGCGTTCCAGGCGTGATCGAGCGTCAACCGCGACCGGATGGCCTTTACGTTGCGGTACATAAAATCCTGACCCGTCTCATATGATCTGCTGTAGAAGGCCGTGCTGTCGAAACTCAGCCCCTCCTGTCCCTTGTAATCATTGTACGCATACGCGCCCGTGAGCCGGGTGTTGCCCGATAGCTGGTATTCAGCCTTGACATTCACAGCGTTTTTGATGTAATCGGAGCGTTCGCGCCAGCCGTTTTTCTGATCCGACAGATACCCGCCAACGTACACACCCAACTTCTTCGACAGCATCCCGCCCCCACCGAATTGCAGCCGCCGGAAATTGTACTGATCGCCCTGAAGCCCGACTTTTAGTGTCGGCACGGCGGTTGGCCGATTGGTAATGAGGTTGATGGCTCCGCCAACTGCTTCTGGCCCGTAAATCGACGATACCGGCCCTTTCACCACTTCGATGCTGTTGATCATCATCAGGTTGGTTTCGATCAGACCATTATGGTTGAAAAGACCCATCGGTCGAACGGGTACGCCATCCTCCATATACAGAAAATAGTTCGCCGTGGAAAGTGGCTGGCGGATGCTCATGCTGTGGCCTTCGCCCGTAAATCGCATCATGAACACGCCCGGTGTTTTGTTGATGAGTTCGTTCAGGCTGGTCGGTTTCGTGTCTTTGATGAGTGCAGACGATATTTTCGAGATGGCGATTGGTGTCTCCGTCCGGAGCTGAGCTTCCCGATTTGCCGTCACAATCACTGTCTGCAAATCTTCGGAAGCTGGTTCGAGTGCCACATTGACGATTCCTGACGGGGGCACCTCGACGGTGATGCGTCGGTACCCTACCGACGAGATGACCACTGATTTCGCGTTGGACGATAACCGGAAAGTGCCCGTTGCGGTGACGGCGGCCCCTTCTGCCGGGTTGGCGGTGGTAACGGTGGCACCGGGCAGCGGCTCCTTACTTTGGGCATCGTACACTTTGCCCTGAATTTGGCGTTGCTGCGCGTAGGCGCTGGTTAGCAACACGTTGAGTAGTAGAAAAATAAATACTTGTTTCATAATTTTTGTTTTTAAATAAGATGAATGAGTAAATTAGGCAGTAGCCAGCCGGATTTTGGGAATGCGAGACAGGCCAAAGCCGATGAATAAACTGGTGAGCATAAACAGACAAACCAGGTTGATGATATTGGCCGGAGCGAATAAGATAGACTTTGGAGCGACGTAACGAAATGCGGGAATGGTATCGTAATCAGTGGCTTTGAAACGCTCCTGCTGGAATATTTTTCCGGCGAAAAAGTCTCGATAGCCCTCGTGTTGGCGGCTGACTTCGGTTTGGAATGCGCGGAATTGTTCATCGCCCGTCCCCGCCAGATCGTTCAGCGACTGCTGCATGAACACCATTGGAGACAGCAGCCGATAGGTGCTGATGAGCTGCTGCTGGTTTCGGTATTGGGTCTCAAACTCCGCTTCGAGGGGTCGGATGGCCGCTTCGACGGCAAGCGTGCTTCGCACTCTGCCAATAGCGAAGTCCTTGTAATCGACGGGTTTCCCTTTGGGCAGTAGTTCGGGATGGTCGCCGTAATATTGGGCCATTTTCTGATCGCCCTCTTTCGTGACCTTGTCCGATGCCTCCCGGGTTTCGGCGATGAGGTCGATGCGCGATGGCATGGGGTGCATGGCCGACACGACGACATCCAGCACCGTTGGCATGAGCAACCCCAGCACGAGCCAGATGCCCACCAGTTTGGCAGCGTTGAAGCCCGAGTTTCTACCCATGCTGTTGATCCAGAACGACAGACCAAACCAGAACGCCGAGTAGCCCATCGATAGCAGAAACAGGAATCCAAACGCTTCGGGGTTGTTATAGAGCGATATACCCGTGAGCAATAATCCCGCTGTGGTTAGGGATAGAAATGTACCCGTCAGCAGCAGGAACCGAAACACGTACTTACTAACCACTATCTGCCGCAGCGATGCCGTACTGCTCATCAGCATGAACATCGTTCCCTGTTCCCGCTCCGACGAGACGAGGTTGTAAGTGAGCGCGATGATCAGCAGTGGCACTAGGTAAATCAGCACGAAGGAAAGATCAAAACTGCCGTTGTAGAGAATCGACGCATTCTCGATTTCTTCCTCGTGGTACAGTGCCTGTCTCTTGGCAAACGCCAACTTATAGTAGTACGGCAGCAAATCGCTCTGCCCCACCGAAACCACCGCCAGTGGATCTGGCTGTTTGACTATGTAGCGATTGCCCCGCGAACTAGCCACTGTGTAGGGGGCCGTTGGGTCGCGGTGCGAATTGCCCGCAAATGGTTTACCCGCTCGTTCCAGGTCGGCCACCATCGCCCGGTTTTTGGCAATACTCTCTATTTCGATGCGCCCTATATCGGCGATGGTCTGTTCCTGAAACTGAATCCGGCTGTGGCCCGTCCAGAGCGCGAAGGCCACAAAAAGAGCCAGCAGTGCCACACTTGCCAGCAACGTTCGGTTGTGCCGTAAGAGCAGCCAGTCGTAGCGAATGATGTGTAAAAACATAATTTGTTTGGTTAGTGGGCTATCCGCCCAGTTGTAATTCAAGATATTCAATCCAGCCGCAGATTCCGGCTCGCTCGCAGTAGCAGTAGCCCTGCCAGCCCCAACCATCCCAGCATTGTAAAAAGACCAATGAGTTGGTTGCCAATAACGGTACCGATACCGGGCTGACGGTATTGAAACTGATCAACCTGCTGCCAAAGGGCAGCATCAGCTTTGTAGCCTTGGTTTAAATTGGCCCCATTCACCTTCTGGTCGTCGTTCATCGCTTTCTGGATGTTGCGCCGATGCCCTTCGGCTCTGTTCGTGAAGTCGATATGCTTATCGGTGTCAGTACCCGCCAGTGCCCGGGAGAGATTACGCATGGCGAGAGTTGGCGAGAGGGTGCTAAGCCATTCCATCACCCGCTCCTGCTGCTCAAACTGCCGGAACAATCCACCGTAGTTTTTGTCGTAAATTGTCCAGTCGCGGTTTTCACTGGCCTGGAGAGCAATGCCGGCAAAACTCACCGGCAACTGCGTCAGGCTATCTACACCGTACTGTGCCAGTGTCTGCCTTTCAACCAGTTCAGCATAATCTTGCGCCGAAGGGCCACCGTTGATACCAGTCTCCTTGTCGGAAATGATCTGTTCGGTAAAAAGGAGTGCTGAGGGAGTTGGTACAGCCAAACGAGCAACGCTGCCGCAGAGACGTGGTACGAGAAACGCCCCGAATGTCCAGAAACCAAGCAAGGCAACCAAGGCTATCCCCGACTGCTTCACCTGCGACGAAACGTAAATGCCCAGCCCTGCCCAAAGCGCGTAGTAGAGTGCATAGCAAATAACCCAACCGGTCAGCCACGGCAGCGCATCCACAAAATTGGCAGTCCCCCCAGCCAGAGCCATGATTGCCGCGCTCAGCAAGAACATCGGTCCAAAAACACACAGGACCACTACCCTGAATACAGCTAGCCACTTCCCGATAAGCAGCTGCCCGGTCGAGACATTTGTACTAAGCAGAATTCGCAGTGTCCCCGATTCTCGCTCTTTGCTGATGGCATCGTAGCTTAGCAAAATGATGAATATCGGCACCAGAAACTGCAACAGAAATCCAACGGTAAGTGAACCGAACCGTGACAGCGTTGCCGCGTCCTGAATAGTCCGCAGCTTGACATCATTCTGATTGTGAGCTTCGAGCCAGACCGCGCTGCCAAGGTAGTCGTCCATTCCTTTGTCGAGAACCGCCATTAGCGGTACGGGCTTGTAGGCGTACAAGCCGTAATGGGCCGCTGCGTGGGGGCTTTTAGGATCCTGATTCAGCCATTGTCGATACGCTGTACGCTGGGCTGTTTCGTGTTCGGTGTTCGTTTGGCTGTAATACACGTAGCCCGTAAGAAGTGCCACCGCGAAGAGGACGTATAACACGGCCATGGACCACTGAAATCGGCTCTCACCTGTCAATTCAGCCCATTCTTTGGTATTGATGCGTTGAATCATGGCCGGGCGAGTTGAGGGGTCAGTACGTCTTGAATCGATGTTGGGAGATTTTCGCCCGATGAAATCACACGGAGATAAGTAGCTTCCAGCTCCTGATGCGTCAACAAATTAGCTTCGAGAACGCTGACCAACTCACCCAACCGCATAATTCCGATGCGGTCGGCGATTTCTTTGGCCCGGAATAGGTCGTGCGTGACCATAAGCACCGCCACCCCGTCGTGGCCTAACGATTTGATAAGCGACGAGAATTCGTTACTTGCCAGTGGATCCAGTCCCGAGGTAGGCTCATCGAGGAACAGCGCACGGGCCTGTTTGGCAATCGCCAGCGCAATCCCTACTTTTTGCCTCATGCCCTTGGAATAAGTGGAAACCCTACGTTTTTGGGCATCGGTCTGCAGCCCGGCCCGGTTCAGAAAATGCACTAACTCAGTATCGGAATAAGCCTTGCCCGACAGCCCGCTCAGATAAGCCAGATTCTGCACCCCCGTCAAACCGGGATACAGCATCACGTTTTCCGGGATGTAGGCGATGAATTTCTTGGTCTCCTGGGGATGAGCAGCCACTTCCAGGTCATTGACCAGGGCTTGTCCCGACGTGGGTTCGGTAAAACCCATGAACAGGTTAATGGTGGTGGTTTTACCCGCGCCGTTGGCCCCCAGCAGACAGAAGACTTCGCCTGCCTGAATGTGCAGGTCAAGTCCGGCTAGTGCAATGTTGCCAGGATATTCTTTACGTAAATTTATTGCCTTAAGCATAGCTTGAGTCGGTTGAATTTTTAGGAAAATACAAGGGAGTGTACCCAACGGAAGAAAACCGTTGGGGGAATCTACAGGCAGACAGAAAGAACCCAGGCCGGGAAATGCACCTGATACACAAAGCAAATCGCCTCTATTTATTCAATAGCAGCAACAGCAGGATATGTGAAAGGAAGTCCCCAAATCTAGAGGTAAAGTCTGTCTGATTGTCAGGCAGCTTCAGGGGGAGAATAAATAGCGAGTGTTACGGATATGACTAGCCCTGGCTCGCTTGCCGAAGTAGTAGGCTTGTCAATTAAAGAAAGAGAAGGTGAAAAACAGCTTGATTCGGGCAGGTGGTGCGCATCGATGCCGCTGACAAGGTAATGAATCTGTGGAGTATCCGTATCAGAACTATCCTTGTAGCGGTTTGCCAGCGATTCGACCATGAAGGCTTCGAGTCCGTCCGTCCTCAAGTAGCGGCGCGACTCGTAATGTTGGTTCTCCCCTGATTTCTCCATAATCAGCACCGCAAAGGAATCCTGTTCCGGTCGGCTAATGCAGCCCATTCCGGCCAGGAACAGGTAGTTAGCCAACAAAAGTAGTGCGATGAGGGATTTGAGGTTCATTGCTACAATGGTACGAGAAGTTTCTTCATTCAAGAATTAGCCAGCGTATATTCTTTTTCCGACCAAAAGAGAATTCCGACCCAGATACGCCTTTTTTTCGACGTTGGATCAAAGGCTACTGAAATACAATTCCTTCGACCCTGGACCGCACCACCCAGCGCAGCGACCAGGCCATCGCCAAGCTGACGTATTTGAAGCAGTTTTGAGGGATGGAGATATTCTTTAAATCATATTTGCAACAACGTTGCAAATATGATTCGTCCTCTTTAATTTTGTCCCATGAAACACCCTGCATTTCCCCTCCCCATGAATCTGGTTGGCGAAACTGTTGAAAGGCAATGAACTCCCCCATGCTAAAAATAACGCTTTGGTTGGTCCTGACGGTTTGGGCATTTGCCTCCGTGGCCCAGGACTCGACAAAGACAAACCAGCTACAGGAGGTAGTTGTCAAGAGTTCGGTGCGGAATACGCTGCAGAGGTCACCGATGAACATTGCCGTCATCGACGCGAAGCCCTACTACCAAACTAACCTGAACAGTCTGGATATTTTGAAGCGGAGCAGTGGGGTCAATATCCGGGCCAATGGCGCGTACGGCGCCAACGCGGAGTTTTTTCTCAATGGCATTCGGGGCAAGCAAATCAAATTCTTCGTGGACGGAAATCCGGTTGACAATCTGGGCGACACGCAGGGCATCAACATCGTGCCGATCCAGCAAACGGAGCGGTTCGAGATTTACAAAGGGGTAATCCCGATCGAACTGGGAACCGACGCGCTGGGCGGAGCGATCAACATCGTTACGAGGCGCGAGACGAAGGACTTCGTGGATTTTTCGACCTCCTACGGATCGTTCAATACCACCAAAAACAACCTCCAAATCCGTAAGGGGCTGGGCAGGCACTTTTACCTGATGGCAACGGCCAGCCTCAACCACGCCGACAACGATTACCCGATTCTGGCCGAGGTGCCCAATGAATTTGGAAACGTGGAAATCAAACGCGTTAGGCGGTTTCATGACGCGTTTGATTTTTCAACGGTTAGGCTGGAAATGGGTTTGAGGCTGACGAAATGGGCGGACGCTTTTTCCGTACAGTTGCAGCAAGCGCGAACCCGTAGCGACCTTCAGCATAACCTCCTGATGCGGAAGCCCTACGGCGAAGCCACCTACACCGACCGGTTGCGGGGCGTTACCGTCAACTACCAAAAATCTGATCTTTGGAAAAAACTGGATGCGAGCGCTTACCTAAGTGTCAGCCAGACCGCAAACGTGTTCACCGACACCACGCTGAACGTGTACAATTGGCTGGGTGAAGTGGTGGACCGTCGCTTCTCGGGGGGCGAGATTTCGAGCGGCGGCAACTGGCTCACCACCCGCTCCCTGGTTTTCAACGCCCGGCAGGTGCTT
>NZ_JBGSXF010000156.1:0-13521 GCF_041751555.1 Persicitalea sp.
TGCCGATCATGCAAGCCCAGGTACTTTGGCCCACGACCAGCATGGCATCGTTGATGATGCGAGTAGGTACTTCGGGATTCAGCAGCAGCAGTTCAATGGTCGCCCCCGTGGGTTTTTGAAAATATACCCTCGCCGGGATCACTTTCGTGTCGTTGAATACCAGCAAACTTTCGGCGGGAAGCTGGTCGGCGAGTTGGTGGAAGTGATGATGGCTAATGGTACCATCCTGATAGTTGAGTAGTTTGGAGCTATCGCGTGGTGACACGGGATAACGGGCTATACGGGCATCGGGCAGGTCGTAGGTGTAGTCGCTGAGTTGAATTTCCTGCATACTCAATCCAATGAAATCTCCGGTATCGGCGGACGCATCAGTCGAATGGGCAGGGCGATGAAAATCACGATTAGCGTACCGAAACCAAGGTAGAAGAGCCAGGCAAAGGAAAAAACGTCCTGCTTGAACTGATTGCTATTCAAGGTGCCGAGGGCAAACAAACTAAGGGCCACGATGGTATTGATGGCGGCGACCAGGCAGTAGAGCCAATTGGTCAGGTGCTCGTCCAATTCCTCCCGGTAATCGGTCCAGGCCCGGCGGTTGGGCAGGGGCAAAAGCGAGAGGGGTACTTTGTGAACCTGTTTAGCAATAGCGCGAATGACCACATTGTTGAAAATAATCAACCCCATCACGATGTAGAAAATTGTCGATTTTTCCAGATAGTTTTCAGCCATGCCGGAAGCGGCGAAGTTCACCGCTACCAAGTCCGGCAGCAGCGAATACGTCCAGCCCAGTGCACCTACGACCAGCAGGATTGAAAACCAACGCCAAATTTTTATGCTGAATGTAGAGACTTTCAAGAGGTAGAAATCAGTTTTTTTGGCAAAATTAGGGCCGTAGGTCTCTAAAACCTAATGCCTGACAATCTAACACTTACCAAACCATGAAAATATATACCAAAACGGGCGACAGCGGCACGACGGCCCTCATCGGCGGTACTCGCCTGAGCAAGGCTCACATTCGTATCGACGCTTATGGTACCGTGGACGAACTCAATTCGTACATTGGCCTGCTTCGCGACCAGAACGTCAACACGTCACGTCGCGACTTATTAAAGGAAATTCAGGATCGTTTGTTCACCATAGGCTCGCACCTCGCCAGCGAACCCGACCAAACCCGCAAAAAACTCCCCGACCTCCACGAAGCCGATATTACGCTACTGGAGACAGAGATGGACGCGATGGATGCCAAACTACCCGCATTGCGTGCGTTCGTACTACCGGGTGGCCACGAATCGGTTTCTTTTGGGCATGTGGCGCGCACCGTGTGTCGCCGCGCTGAGCGGGCGGTCATTCTTTTGCATGAACACGAAGCCGTGGAAGAAATCGTGATCCGCTACCTCAACCGACTTTCTGATTATCTTTTCATGCTCTGCCGGATGATGACACAGGAATTGGGGGCGGAGGAAGTGGCTTGGAAGGCGCGGTTGTGAGTCTTTAGCTGGTTCGCCAGTTCGGTTCGCTCAGATTGACAAAGGAAATCTAGAATTTTCTAGTCTTAAAAGTAAACTGCCTCCAACCGCGCCAGTGGGGCCATTCTAGCTCTGTGCAAAAACAGCGTGTCGCCGGAAATGGCGTAGCTGTCCGCCTTTTCCAACACTTTTAGAAAACGCCCTTCCGGCTTGTTGTTAGCGCAAAACTTCCTGGTAACCGCTAACGGCGAAAGGGAAAGGCGGTTGCCATCCTTCATTTCGTAAGTACCACGCAGCGTATTACAGCTTATGGAGCCTTCCACGACGTTACCCGCCTTGCGGAATTTCAGGTGCGCCTCGCGCTGCCCCTCCGCCGTCGAGCCGATCAGCTGGCCGTTCAGTTCTACCAATTTCCAGTAGTTTTCCTGCAAGGGCGCACCGGGAGTGCGTCCTACCTGCATATCGGCCTGGCTGTCTGCCATCTGTTTTGAGTTCTTACAATTAAAAAGGAAGTAAGATCCTGACAAGACTATTACGCTCAGAATCAATCTTTTCATAAATAATTATTGGAAAAATTGAAAGGTGTGTTCGTTGATGTTTGCAACGCAATCTGCAAAAAGATCCTTCAATCTTTTGACCGTCTAACCCAAAAAACTCACTCCTGAGAACCTCCGCCAAATCGTCCCGAAGAAATCTGCGACCCAAAAAACAGTGCGTTCAGGAAGACTTTATTCGTTCCGTACCAAAACGCCCGGAAATTTGGGTTGTCCAGCAAGGCAATCACCTTGCCCGAACCCAGGTTGTTGCACACAATGGCGGGCGAGTTACGAATCAGCTTCTCGTTCTGAGTCGACATATAGCCACTCACTAGCGGACGGTCGGTGTAGATGGCGGGTGCGCCGTAAGGGTCTTTGATTGACTGCACAAAATTGTTGTGATCGCGGAAAACGTTCAGCGTTGGCTCTTTATAGCCATAGGCCAGTGGGTGCGTCAAATCCAATTTTACTTGAAAAATAGCGCCACCTGTTACCTGTGCGCCCTGATAGAGGTTGGCGAGGGCATAGGGTTTCGGCCCAGTGGTGTCGTTAGCAATCGTCTTCATTTTTATAGTGGAAAGTCCTTTTTCGGCGGCCCATTCGTTAGCATCGGTCATCGCGATCAGTACTCCGCCCGCCCGAATCCAGTCGCGGACTTTGTCCACGGGCAGTGCGTTGTAGTTGCCGCTGACCAGAATGAGCGTGTTGTACACGCTCAAATCCAGACGACTGAAACTACCCATGTCGGCCATCGTCAGGGGTACTTTGATGCGCTGATCCAGCAGGTGCCACACTTCCCCGGCGTCGTTGCTGTTGACGCCCGAACCCACCAGCATTAGCGGTTTAGGCTGGCGCATGGTCTTGAAATTCTCACTGCCGAAGTCGATGCCACTGCTCGTCAGGCCTGTGCTGGCGGCGTAGAAATCGACACCGTCACGGGCAGCTAGGCGTTGCAGCAGTTGGTAGGTAGAATCAGGATTGTGATCACGAACTTGTATCTGGATCGTGCCATAGTCGAATTCGCGCGGTTTGCCGTCGATAGTGGCGGTAAGCGGCTGGGCGGCGGTTTTGACGCGGTAGCCCAGTTTTTGGAGTTCGTACAAAGCGCGGGGCGCGAAGTAGCTGTCCCATTCGAATAGGTACGAGTAGTTCGTTTTGCCAATCACTTTTCCCGCCGGGAAGGGATTCTCGGTCAATTTTTTTCCCAAAGAAACATTCGCCTTCGACTCCACATAGGGCACGTTAAAGGTGAGCGGCATGGCCCAGGCCGAAATGTCATAAAACAGGCTATCCTCGAACTCGGTGCGCTTCTCGAAAATCGCCTTCACTACTTTCCGCTGCGCTTGATCGAGAGGCACGACGAAGGCATTGTCCTTCGGAAATTTGCGATTGTCCAGCGTTTCGTCCTTACTTAATTCATAGACTGAAATGTCGTTGCGGTGCAGAATATTGACCATTTCCCAGGTGCGAGCGCGGTCGTTGCTGCCGCCGAAGACGTAGGCCTTCACGGGGTCGGAGGTAGTTTTATAAAAATCCCGCATATAATCCAGTAACTCCACCCGCATGGCCCGCGCCGCCCGCAGCGTGGAGAGTGTTGCCGTGAACTGGTTGCGAACCGTAAAGGGGAAAGTCAGCAGCCCGTTGTTAGTTTCCTGAGCGTGGCCGCGCGAACTCGCCTGCTCGAACAGGATGCCGATGCTGCCGTTGACGTCGGGATAGGTCGAGCCTTTGCCGTAGTAGAAGTCGTCGTAATTTTCCTGGGTGTAGTAGTAGGAGCCGATCTTATCCAGCTCGGCGGCGTGGTAGGCACCGATTTTGGCCGTAAGGTCGATGTTCAGGCGCGGCGTGAGCGGGTGGGTCCGCGAGGCCACGCCGGGCTGGAAAAAGAAGGTAGAGTTGCTGCCCATTTCATGGTGGTCGGTTACGATGTTAGGCTTCCAGGCGTGGTACTTTTCCATGCGCCCCTGACTTTCGGGATGCTGGGTGTAGAGCCAATCGCGGTTCAGGTCGACCCAGTAGTGGTTGGTGCGGCCACCGGGCCACGCCTCGTTGTACTCCCGCGCTGCCGGGTCACTCACCTGCGTGATGCTTTTGTGGGTGTTGACCCAACTGGCAAAGCGGTTGCCGCCGTCGGGATTGATGCAGGGGTCGAGCAGAATCACGCACTCGCGCAGCAGCGAGTCGATGCCCGCGCCCTGCGCCGCCGCCAGGTAGTAGGCCGACAGCAGCGAGGCATTGGTTCCACTCGGTTCGTTGCCGTGTACCGAGTAACCCAGCCACACCACGGCGGGCATACTGGCCGTTTTCAGTCCCGCCGACTGCGAGGGGTCAGTAAGTTTGACGTGTTCGGTGCGGATATTTTCCAGATTGGCGTGGTTGGCCGGATTGGTGATCGTGAGCAGCAGCAGGGGCCGCTGCTCGTAGGTGCGGGCGTACTCGGCCAGCGTGATACGATCGGAAAGTTCGGCCAATTTCTTCATATAGGCCACGCGCTGATCGTGCGTAACGTGCCATTCACCGACCTGATAACCCAAAAATTGCTGCGGCGTAGGAATTGCCGGGTCGTAAGTGACACTGTTGGGGAAATAATAGCTGTCAGCGACCTGCGCCTGAATTGTGAAAGTACCAATGAAAGTCAGGAGTAAAAGCAAATATTTTTTCATGCAAATCCAGGGTTGGGTTAAGATTTGAACGAAACTACAAAAAAATAAGGGTACTCGTCGGAGTACCCTTGTGATTTGGCTCGTATTCGGATGGTGATAATTACATTTTCACTTCACCGTGTTCGCCTTCGTCGTTTTGCTCGCCCGTAATTAGGGCTTTCGCAATATGGTAAGCCTGTACCATAGAAGAGGAAGAGCTATCCCAGTATTCGGCTGACTTGATATTGACTTTCAGTACCGTCAAATCGGGGTCGTCCAAACCATCGGGAAACCACGCCTTCACCGTCTGATTCCACAGCTCTTTTTTAACGGCTGCGTCGTCCACGATGGAAGCCTCGCCCACAACCGATACGTACGATTGGGCGTCGATATCCGCGTAAGCAACGTTCACATTCGGGTGTTTTTGTAGTTCTTCGGTTTTATGGGAAGTACGGCTTGTGAAGAACCACAGATTTCCGTCGGCGTCCAGTTTCTGGGTTTGCATCGGGCGGCTTTTGTGGTCGCCATCGTCCTGCATGGTAGTAAGCATTCCTACTTCAATATTGTCGATTATCTCTTGTACTTTGTTCAGTTCGTAGTTTATTTCTTCGCTTTTCATTCGGGTAAAGTTTAGGGTTGAAAACTATTCTTCCAAACGCTACCAAAATTGGGCCACCTATTAGGTGTTAGGTATTGGGTTGTTAGACATTAGGTTTGCATTTTCCTTAAATTCAAGTATTTAAGTGAATCGTTAGCCACTTGAAAGAGAACTATATCTCGGTCAATCATCTGACGACCTTGGCAGATGTTGAAAACCTTACTCACTCTCTTTTAGACCCCCACCGTATCGCCCTCATCCAGCATGATCTGCTTTTCGAGGTAGGCGATGACAAGCGAAGCCACGTCGATCCCGGTGGTTTTCTCGATGCCCTGTAGACCTGGCGACGAGTTGACTTCCATCACCATCGGTCCCTGGCTCGATTGCAGCATATCCACGCCCGCCACACGCACGCCCAGCGCCCGAGCGGCATCCAGGGCGGCGTGTTCTTCCTCGGGCGAGAGCACCACGGGCGTTCCCGCCCCACCCCGGTGGAGGTTCGAGCGGAAATCACCCTCGGCCCCCTGCCGCCGCATAGCCGCCACCACTTTGTTACCCACGACGAACGCCCGGATATCCGCGCCTTTTGACTCGGCTACGAATTCCTGAATGAGGAAGTTGGCCTTTAAGCCAAAAAAGGCCTCAATAGTGGATTTGGCGGCTTTGGAAGTCTCAGCCAACACCACGCCCACGCCCTGTGTGCCTTCCAGCAGTTTGATGATGACAGGCGGGCCGTTGACGATTTTGATTAGTTCATTGACCTGCGCCGGGTTTTTGGCAAAAACGGTTTTGGGAATACGCACCCCGGCCTGGGCCAGAATCTGCATCGAACGCAGCTTATCACGCGAGCGGGTGATGGCCTGGGATTTAACCGTCGTATAAACCCGCATCAGCTCGAACTGCCGCACCACCGCGCAGCCGTAAGCCGTTACCGACGTACCGATGCGCGGAATAATGGCGTCAATACCAGCGATGGCCTTACCTTCGTAACGGATAGAGGTCGTTTCGCCCTCGATCATCAGAAAGCATTTCAGGTGGTTGATAACCACGGCTTCGTGGCCCCGCCCCCGGATGGCTTCCACCAGGCAGCGCGTCGAATATAGTTCAGGGTCGGTCGATAAAACGGCGATTTTCATACAATAGTGTTAAGCTCCGAGCTGGAGCAGGAGAGTAATGTGCGCAAATGGCGGCCCAATATCAAACGGATTTATCAGAACTCCGTCTGGGGCCAAGTGTTTTTACGAAAATATAATTATTGGGAAACATCGACAATAAACTTCCCTTTCAGCAGGCGACGGCCCAGCAGCACGGGGAAAGTCATTTTGTAACGATCGGCCAGCGAAAACTGAGTACGTACCTGCCGCCCCGCCACCTCGACAGTCGTGCGGATGACATATCGCTGCTCCGATTGTCCGAAGGAATTTTTGACCGTTCTTTCCTTGAAGTCACTCACCAGAATGGGCTTGCTGGCCCCGCCTTTTTTCATATCCAGTACAAAACTAAGCAAGGTCTGCCCGTTCCGCTCGATGACTTTTACTTTGGAACAGTGAAAAGACGAGGTAGCCGCGCCCGTGTCCACCCGCGCCGGCACGCCGTGCCAGTCGAGGTCGGGGAAATTAATGGTGGCCGTGGCTCCGATGGTGGTTTTTTCGGCGGGAATGGGCGTCTTCTTTTTCATGTATTTTTTTGAAATAAGCGAACCGTAGTCAGGGACAAATCCAGGAAAACCATCTTTGCCCGTACATTACGCTCTACGTGGTAATACGCTTCGTTGATTTCCGTGATCAAAGGTTCGAGTGAGTCGGCGGGTACGGCTTTGGAAAAATTCTTGACAAAAGTAAGTTCTTCCTCCGGCACGCGCAGCAGTTCGCCCGCCCCTTGCGTCCACAGCAGCATGTCGCGGAAAAGCCGCAGGGCGTAATCGAAGATTCCCTTTTGCTTCTCCTTGCTCATGCCGTCGAAGGCATCGGCCCGCTTAACCAGCTTGATGACCTCCCGTTTGTAGCATTCCCGCATCCACTCACCAAACCAGTCGTGGCTTTCGTCCTCCTTTTCCAGAAGTAATTGTCGGGCCGCCGACAGGTCGCCATCGCAAAGGTAGGCAATCCGCTTGGCGCGTATTTCGTCGGTATTGTGATGTTTTTGTAAATACTCCACCACATCCTCATCACGGAAAGCGGGTACCACCAGCCGCTGCGTCCGGGAAATGATGGTCGTAATCAACCGATCCGACTGCTCCGTCACGAGCAGGAAAAGCGTTTTGGCGGGTGGCTCTTCCAGAATTTTCAGCAAAGCGTTGGAGGCCGACAAATTCATCAGCTCCGGCTGCCACAAAATCATGATCTTGTATTCGGCCTCGAAGGATTTCAGCGACAGTTTGCCAATAATTGCCCGCGCTTCCTTAATGGGAATGATGCCCTGCTGATTGTTGGTTGCCTTAATAAACGCCAGCCACTCGGGCAACGTCCGAAACGGGCTTTCTCCCAAAAACTCGCGCCAACTCGGCGTCAATTCGCCCAGCAAATCCTCACCGTCTTTCGGCGAGCGCGGCAGTGGGAAAATCGAGTGCAGATCGGGATGCACCAGCTTGTTCATCTTTACGCAGGAAGCACAGACGCCACAGGAATCCTCCTCGCCCCGATTCTCGCAGTTGATATACGTCGCCAGCGCCAACGCCAAAGCTAACCCGCCGCCACCCGACGGCCCGTCGAACAGCAGCGCGTGCGCCACATGACTCTGCCGCACCGCGCGCCGCAGGGTAGTTTTGGTTTCTTGTAAGCCGGGGAGGTCGGAGAAAAACAATTTTGAATGAGTGAATGATAGAATGATAGAATAAACTGGCTAAAGCAATATTCTACCATTCACCGCTCGGGCGGCCCCGTCATTCTATCATTCAAAATTGATCGGAGCACCGCTTCCCGCTTCTCATCGAACACAAACTCCCGCCTGCGCATCGTCTCTTTGATTACAGCCAGGGCTTTGTCGAAGCGGTAAGGCGTGAAGCCTTCGGCGGCTCCGCCCCAGGAAAAAGATGGAATGTACTTGGGTTGGAAGCCCGCGCCGAAAACGTTGACGTTGACGCCCACGACCGTACCCGTGTTAAACATCGTGCTGATACCTGTCTTGGTGTAATCGCCCATAAATAGTCCGCAAAAAATCCGCCCGGTATCTTCCAGGCTTTGGGTCGCGTAGTTGTAAAGCTTCACGTTGGTATAGTCGTTTTTCAAGTTGGAGTTGTTGGTGTTGGCTCCCAGGTTGCACCATTCACCGATTACCGAATTGCCCAGATAGCCATCATGGCCTTTGTTACTATATCCGAAAAAGACCGAATTGTTGACCTCGCCGCCTACTTTGCAGTAGGGCCCGACGGTCGTGTTGGGTCGAATCTTCGCGCCTTGTCCAACGACTGCACCTTCGCCCATTGCGAACGGTCCCTGAATGATGGCACCTTCACCTACTGTGGCGTTGCGGCCCAGATAAATCGGCCCGCCCTCTGCGTTCAGGATCGCGGAGCGGATCGTGACGCCTTCTTCGATGAAAATACTTTCGGGTGCGTAGCAGCGCGTGTGTGGATCTTCGAGCGGTAGGGTATTTCGGTCAGCAGTAAGTAGTTTGTAGTCAACACCAATTTGACCGCCGTTCTCGACAAAAATGTCCCAGAGGTTTTGGATAGCCAGGTATTCGTCCGGAAAAATGTACTCCCGCAGCCCTGCCGTTTCCCGTGCTTCTGCCCAACCAGCCGAAACCGTTCTGACCGCCAACACGCTGCGGTCTTTGGCGCTGCGAAGAAAACTCTCCGGCGGCAATTCGCCGATGACCTCAACCAGCCGTTGATTGGGACAAAGCGATCCATCTATATAAACATGGTCATTCGAAAGGGAAAAGCGGAAAAGTTCGCTCAGATACTTTTCAGTGGCGTAGGAAGGTTCGGTACCCAGCCAATGCCCCCACTTTTCGGCTAAGGTCAAGATACCGCAACGAATCCCCGCCACGGGGCGGGTAAAGGTGAAGGGTAGCAGCTGCGTCCGAACGACGGGCGTATCGAAGAGAATGACGGAAGGCATAAGTTAAACGAGGGTTCTGGCCAAATTTCGGCTATTTTTGCGAAGCACCCAAAAAACAAGGCAGTCCCTTTGCGCGCAAAGGGACTGCCTTGTTTTTATTTAAAAAGACGAAAAGACTTAGGCTTGCTCCTGCGCCTGCTCCTTATTGCCGTAACGCTTCCTGAACTTGTCCACGCGACCGGCGGTGTCCACCAGCACGTTTTTGCCCGTGTAAAAAGGGTGCGACTGCGATGAAACTTCCACTTTATAGACGGGGTAGGTCTTACCGTCTTCCCACTCAATCGTATCTTCGGTTTGGATGGTCGAACGGGTGACGAATTTGAAATCGCTGGAAAGGTCCCAGAAGATTACTTCGCGATAATCGGGGTGCGTATCTTTTTTCATTACTTATATGTTGTTACTGTGCTGATTGCGCTTTTTTGAAATAAGGACTGCAAAAATAGGGACTTAATCCCGAATCTCCCAACCCGACTCCGTAATTTTTTATTCGAGAACCGTTTGCTCAGTTTTTTGAACAAAACAAAACCCTCCGCTTTCGGTTTGCCAGGCAGGTTCGTACCTTTACGAACGGCCAAGGCAAACTCGCCGAACGCCCATTCGGTCAGACCTCCTCAGTTTCTGATTAACTTCCATAAACAGCCAGATCTCAGGGTCGGCTTGTTCGATGACCTTTTATTTCCTGAATCTCTGTGTTTTGGGTAAATAATTCTACGGTCTGGTCTTTATAACTACTTGATAATTAATTCTATACAGGTCAGATTTTTTGAAAATATTTTGTGGTATTTTTCGGGTAAAATGGCTTTCTGACACTTACTGGATAACGTACTTTAAACTAGTTTCTTAACATTACCGTAACACTGAAAATGCGTTAGATTTTTCAAAGTAAGCCTGGAAATACGCATTTCCGACGGTTGCTTTTCTCACCGCAAAATCGTTATTTCAGGAAATTTTTTCATAACCCCTCCCTCAGAATACCCATCCATAAAAAGTACCAAAACCAAAACAACACCCATAAAACAAACACATCTATGCCCATGTACGTAATCAAGCGCGACGGTCGCCGGGAGTCCGTCAAGTTTGACAAAATTACCGCCCGGATCGAAAAACTCAGCTACGGACTAGACCCCAGCTTCATTCAGCCCATTGAAGTAGCGAAAAAAGTCGTTTCCGGCATCTACGACGGCGTCACCACCGCCGAACTCGACAACTTGGCGGCGGAAACATCGGCCTCGATGACCACCAAACACCCCGATTATGCCATTCTGGCGGCACGGGTAGCCATTTCTAATCTGCACAAGAATACGTTGAAGTCGTTCTCGGCCACCATGAAGCGGCTTTACACTTACGTAGATCCCAAAACGGGCGACAACGCTTCCATGATTGCGAAGGAAGTCTATGAGGTCATCCGTAAAAACGCGGCTCTGCTCGACTCCACGATTATCTATGACCGCGACTACAACTACGACTACTTCGGCTACAAGACGCTCGAAAAGTCTTACCTGCTAAAAGTGGACGGCAAGATCGCCGAGCGCCCACAACATATGCTCATGCGCGTAGCCATCGGCATTCACCCCGATAACGTGCAGAAGGCCGTCGAAACCTACACGCTGCTGTCGGAAAAGTGGTTTACGCACGCCACGCCCACGCTCTTCAACGCCGGCACGCCCAAACCGCAGATGTCGTCCTGCTTCCTGCTGACGATGAAGGAAGACAGCATCGACGGCATTTACGATACCTTGAAGCAGTGCGCCCTCATTTCGCAATCGGCAGGCGGCATTGGCCTCAGCATCCACGATGTGCGGGCCACGGGTACCTATATTAAAGGAACCAACGGCACCTCCAACGGCATCGTGCCGATGCTGCGTGTGTTCAATGACACGGCGCGCTACGTGGACCAGGGCGGTGGCAAGCGCAAAGGTTCGTTCGCGATTTATATGGAACCCTGGCACGCCGATATTTTCGATTTCCTGGATTTGAAAAAGAATCACGGCAAAGAAGAACAACGCGCCCGCGATCTGTTCTACGCCATGTGGATTCCCGACCTGTTCATGAAGCGCGTCGAGGACAACGACACCTGGTCGCTGTTTTGCCCGCACGAGTGCCCCGGCTTGTCCGACACGCACAGCGCGGATTTCGAGAAACTCTACGAGCAGTACGAACGCGAGGGCAAAGCCCGCAAGACCATCAAGGCGCAGGACCTGTGGTTCGCGATTCTGGAGTCGCAGATTGAGACGGGTACGCCTTATATGTTGTACAAAGACCACGCGAATGCTAAGTCGAACCAGAAGAACCTGGGTACGATCAAGTCGTCGAACCTGTGTACCGAGATTATGGAGTACACCGCGCCCGACGAGGTGGCGGTCTGTAACCTGGCGTCCATTGCCCTCACCAAGTTTGTGGAGGAAGGCGAAGACGGATTCTCGCGCTTTGACCACCAGAAGTTGTACGAGATCACGAAGGTCGTCACGCGCAATCTCAACAAGATTATCGACCGCAACTACTATCCCGTCCCCGAGGCCGAGAAGAGCAACAAGCGCCACCGCCCCATCGGTATCGGTATTCAGGGTCTGGCCGACGCGCTCTGCCTGCTGCGGATGCCCTTCGAGTCGGACGAGGCGCGGCGGTTGAACCTCGATGTGTTCGAGACGATCTATTTCGGTGCCATGGAAGCTTCGATGGAACTCGCCAAGGAAGAGAAGCCTTACGAAAGCTGGGAAGGTAGTCCGATTTCACAAGGAATTTTCCAGTTCGACATGTGGAACGTGACGCCCGACAGCAACCGCTGGGACTGGGAGAAACTCCGCAAGGCCGTCGTGAAGTACGGCGTGCGCAACTCGCTGCTGTTGGCCCCAATGCCGACCGCTTCGACCAGCCAAATCCTGGGGAACAACGAGTGCTTCGAGCCATTTACGTCCAACATCTACGTGCGTCGGGTACTTTCCGGCGAGTTTGTGGTTGTGAACAAGTACCTGCTCAAAGACCTCGTGAAGCTGAACCTGTGGAATGAGGACATGAAGAACAAGCTCGTGCAGGCCAACGGCTCGATCCAGCCGATTCCCGGCATCCCGCAGAATATCAAGGACCTGTACAAAACCTCTTGGGAGATCAAGCAGCGCACGCTGCTCGATATGTCCGCCGACCGTGGCGCTTACATCTGCCAGTCGCAGTCGCTGAACGTGTTCATGGAGGAGCCGAACTTCGCCAAGCTGACGTCGATGCACTTCTACGCCTGGAAAAAGGGCCTGAAAACGGGCATGTACTACCTCCGCACCCGCGCCGCCGCCGATCCCGTGCAGTTCACGGTGCAGAAGCAGGCCGAGCCGCAAATCGAACCCGCCCTGGCCGTCGCCGAGAAGGAACTCGACTACACGCAGTACGCGCAGGAGCACACGGAGGCCGCTAAGGCTGCCCCCGCAAGGGATAATAAGGCGGATATGCAGTGCTCGCTAGATGACCCTGAGGGGTGTGAGGCTTGTGGGGCGTAGTGAGGTTTGAATTTTTGTAGAAATGAAAATGCCCTCGTTTAGTAGCGAGGGCATTTTTTCCTATATTACTCGTCACGATTTCTTTTATTCAAACAAGGATAGTGAAATGTTTTTATCAAATTAGATTACTTTCAAGATGTCTAACCACAAGAAACTTGGACAGGTATTTACGCCAAGCTGGATTGTTAACGAAATACTGGATTCAGTAGGTTATTTTGGTGAATCTATTTTGGATAAATATATTTTAGAGCCATCAAGCGGTGATGGTGCCTTTTTAATTGAAATCGCGAATCGGTATATTGATGTGTGTCTAAGTCAGGGAATTAATAATTATACAATAAAGAATCGGTTAGAAAAGTATATTTACGCCATTGAATTAGATACAAAAGAATTTGATAAATCGATTCAAAATTTAAACAAATTAGTATATGATAAAATAAAAATTAAAGAAAACATAGATTGGAAATTTTATAACAGCAACACATTATTTCTATATAAAAAATATTTAAATTATTTTGATTTTGTTGTTGGTAATCCTCCTTATATAAGGATTCATAACCTTGATATTAATACCAGAAAAACATTAAAAGAAAACTTTTTATTTTCTGAAGGTACATTTGATATCTATTTATCTTTTTTTGAAATGGGTCTTCAAATGTTAAAGGAAAATGGTTATTTAGGATATATTACACCTAACAGTTTCTTGCATAACTCCTCTTACAATTTATTTCGG
>NZ_JBGSXF010000157.1:0-3584 GCF_041751555.1 Persicitalea sp.
TCCACGAAGAAATTGAGCCGGAAGCCTTTGGATTTGGTCTGAATGTACTCATTGACCCGAATGCACAAATCCTCGATGGAAATGGCGTGGTCTTTCCGAAGCGTGTCGATAATGTTGCCGTAGCCTTCGGTAGCAACGCCCATGAGGTCGTTCAGGGCGACGTCGATGGCTTCCTTGATTTTGGGCGAGAAGTACTTGCGCCGCCCGCTTTCCCAGGGTTCTCCGGCCACGGTAGCAAACTTCGCGACGAAGGCGTCGTACTTGCCCTCGGACGTCACCCAGCGCTCGAAATCCGCTACGTGTTTCTGCCCGCCGAAGTACCCCAGGTGGTCGTTGAGGACTTTGTAAAAGACGGTGAGGATGGCGTCTTCTTCCTGCTTGCTGGTGATTTGGGCCTGTTGGTCGATGTTGAACAGAATGGATTCCGAGGGAATGCGCGTGGCCTGCAACACATCGGCCCGCAGCAGATCGTCCTCCACGATTTTGTCGGCGAAAACTTTGCCCAATTGCTCGCCTTCGTTTTCGCGGTTTTCCATCACGTACGACAGGATTTTCAGCAAGTGCGACTTACCCGACCCGAAAAAGCCGGAAATCCAGACGCCGTTGGCACCCTGGTAGTCGTTGTAGGCGGCAAAGAAATCGCGGATTTTCCTGGCCACCTCCCGCGTAATCACGTATTCCTCGACTTCCTGCTTAATGTGTTCCCGGTCGTCGGCCTTAATGACCGTTTCGATGGAACGGTCGATTCGTCTTTCAAAAATTTGGTTGAGTTTCATGCGGTGGTGGTGTAGTCGTCTATTTTGAAGGCACGGTAGTAGTTGTCGTCGGTCAGCAGCCCGAACAGTTCCAGTGAAAAGCCGTTGTACTGGCCGGGAAAGAAGGTAAGGGTGGGGGCATCTTTCGCGACATTCTGCAAATTATTGAGAACGTTGTGCGAGCGGATAAACGGAAAGACCAGCCCGATGCCCGTCAGGAAATAGATACTGGCTCTCTGGCTTTCGATCATCTGCCGGATGGCGGGGATAAGTACCTGATTGATGTCGAGCAAAGATTGCAGGGCCTCCTTGAATTCTTCCTTGTCCATCTGGGTCTCCATGTCGAACAGCTCCTGCTGGCTCAATTCGCGGTCGACAATCTCCATCACCAGGTCGTAGAGGTTGATTTCCAACACAGGAATCCCCTGATTCATCAGCTTATTTTTCAGGCCCTTTACGGCTTTATCGACCGCGGTCTGCTGTTTGGCCTCATAAGAAGCGATGAAAAAGGGAATCTCCCCACCCAGCGTATTCATTTCCAGAAAGCCGGGCGTGGCAATTACCTGATAGATGTGTTCAAAACTATGGGCGATGTTTTTCATATCAGTGCGTTCGGCTGGCGATGTCTGCATCCGACAGCAGGTATATTTTAAGCCATTCTGCATCCTCCTCGACCACCGCCCTGACCACCTTTTCATCCATGAGTTGCAGGTTGATTCGCTTTGAGTTAATTGAATCGATCAGGCTGGTTTGTTCGAGTATTTTGAAGGTCACTTGTCGGATCTTTGCAGCGGTTTTGTCGGTCAATGCTTCTAGTTCAGGGTGGAATTCTCGTTTTTTTCGAAAAAAGGTAATGTACTCGCCCTCGGTGATTTGATAGTTGAACACCAGGGCTTTTTCCCGGAGTACCTCTACCACAAAGTCGCGAATGAAGGAATATACTTTGCACACAGCCAATAGCGCGATCTGCTTTTGGGCTACAAGGTCGCCGTGGGCCAGGATTGTAAGTTGGGCACGCGTAAGAGGGTCGAGGCGAAGCTTGAGTTCGCGGTACTGCGTCCTGATGGTCTTGGCCTTTTGTCCCTGAATGACTTGCTTTTTGTCTATCCCTTCCGCGCGCTGATCCAGATAAATGCCCGCCAATTCAGACATTTTGGGGAGCATCAGGGAAGCGCCGGTAAAAGACAAGCGGTATTTTTTTTCTGTTTCCATTTTTATTCAACAACTGGGCCGGGCGGGGCTCGGAGACGCCAAGTTAGTGATGAAAAATGGGAGTTTTCATGCTGACTATTTCCCGCTGCTCACATTTTCCTGCAACGCTCTAATGATTTTGGCCATCGTTCCGGACTGAAAAGAAAGAACCAGAAACCCGTCGTTGAAACGGTCGGTCCGGATAATTGTAGTGAGGAGCTTGCACAGCGTCGTGGTGTCGAGCGCCGAATAATCGAATGCCCTATCTTCGAGCATGGCGTGTCCTTCCTCCCATTTGGGCCAATCGAAAATCGGGGTGATTTGAAGATCATGGATGATCCTTACGGTTTCCCTAACCAAGTCAGAATATGTCCAGTAAGGCGTCTTGATCGAGCCATGATTAAGTACCTCGCCGCCCTCAACCTTTCCAAATTCTGCTGAGGATTCAATATGGGGAAGCAGTTCAAAAAGCTTTGCCCACTTGGCTTTTTTTAACGTGGACAGATGCGCCTGAAAGTCCTCTATGTCTATCATTATCCTATCTAATAAAACTGGGTATGGCTTATTACTTCGGGCACTTTCTTTCGACCCCTGTGGTCACTCTGCCGCAGTCTGTATGGACAAAGACCTTTTATTCAACATTTTTATATCTCATCGTAACGCAAAAAAAACCGCTCTACATTGCGTAAAGCGGTTTTTTAAAAATGTGTGGGCCCTGAGGGATTCGAACCCCCGACCCCCTGCTTGTAAGGCAGGTGCTCTGAACCAACTGAGCTAAGAGCCCCGACGTTTCCGTTTGGGAGTGCAAATATGTAGGAGCGATTTCAGGTTTCCAACTTTTTGGTTGGAAAAATTTTCACGAAAAAGTAAGCAACTGAAAATCAGCCTGCTCTTTACTCGAAATTCAGATACAGTGTCACGGTGTGGGTAGTCATGCGGTCGATGCCGACGCTCAGCGAGTTGGTGCCGGGCTGCAGCATATTCACCAGGCCGTGGGAGAAGCGCAGTTCGGGTGCGAACTTAAAGAACTGGAAAAACTGCTCAAAGCCCACGCCATAGTCCACCGTAAAGTCCGAGGTGCGGGTATCGAGCTGATTGCTACTACCCCCGCCCCGACTGCGCTTGACGTTGGTTTCGATGGCCAGCGTGACGCCCGCCAGCAGGTACATGCGGGTATTGACGCGTCGCATGGACTTGTACTTTACCAAAAGCGGAATCTCGATCCAGGTGGATTCCCGCTTTTCAATCTTCTTGTTGCCAGGTGGATTGTTACCTCCTGCTGGCGCTCCGCTAGGATAATCGAACCGAACCTGCCGCTCATAAAGGGAAACGGAAGGCGTGGTGCGAATGTCGAAGCGGTCGTTGAGGAAAGCGTTCACGGTGAAGCCCATGCGAAAAGCGGGCTGCGCGGGTGAGCCGATGGCGTAAGCCGAGTCGGACTCGAGAAACTTATCGCTGTGCCGAATATTGAATCGCGTGATGGGTACCGCAAACAGGAAGCCGTAGTGGATGGGCTTGTCGTCGTAAAACTCCAAATGCCGCCGGACGTAACCCGTTCCCTGCGCCTGCGCCCGCTCGGTAGTAAAAAGGCCGAGTAACAGCAGGATCGCTACTTGTGGCCGACGTAAATGGAACAGA
>NZ_JBGSXF010000158.1:0-6107 GCF_041751555.1 Persicitalea sp.
AAAATTTGACCGCGGGCAACTGATTTTAGGCAACCCGCCGCTCCAATGGCTAGACACTAAGCCGATCGACCTGGAATTCTGGCAATTGGATTCCGCCGGATTCGATAAATATAAAGGTGTGAAAATCAAAGGCCGCGCTGCCAACATGGGCGACTGGTTCGCCCGACCCTGCGCCGAAACCATCGTGGCCGGGCTGTTGGCTCTCTACCGGGGCATCGACGCGCTCACGCTTTTGAAACAAAACAAACAATGGGTGGGCCACGCGATGCGACCCTACCTCGGTCTCATGGATCGCCGTGAGGTAGTCGTGCTGGGCGGCGGTACCATCGGCACCGCAACTAGGCAAATTCTGGAAGGCTTTCGCTGCCGCGTCAGAACGGTAGCCCGCACCGCGCCAAATGCCGAAATACGCAATAAAGAAGAACTATTAACCGTGCTGCCGCTGGTGGACATTGTAGTCAATACCCTGCCGGGCACGGTAGAAAAGTACGTGGATCGCGAAATGCTAGCTACTATGAAGTCCGGCAGTGTGTACGCCAATGTAGGCCGTGGCAACACGACCGATGAAGATGCGCTGCTCGACGCCTTGCGCAACGACCACCTCAGCGGGGCCGTGCTGGATGTGACCGAAACTGAACCCCTGCCCGCCGATAACCCGCTCTGGACGCTGCCCAACGTCATCCTGACTCAGCATACCGGCGGCGGCCAAGCCGACGAGGATGTGGGCAAAGTCGAACTCTTCCTTCGTAACCTGGCTAATCTGGAGGCTGGAGAAGCTTTGGAAAGCGAAGTAGACTTAGGGAGGGGATACTGATGTTTAGCTACGAAGTAAAAAATATTCGCGTGCGTTACGCCGACACAGACCAAATGGGTTACGTGTATTACGGAAACTATGCCCGCTACTATGAAATCGGGCGGGTGGAGGCGTTGCGTAGTCTGGACTTTCATTATAAGGCAATGGAAGACGCGGGTGTGCTGATGCCCGTCTATGAAAACCGCTCGCGCTATCACCAGCCCGCCCGCTACGACGATCTGCTGACGATTCTGGTGCGGTTGCCAAAACTACCGACCGCCCGTGTGGTCTTCGAGTACGAAATCCATAATCAGAAGGAGGAATTGTTGAACACGGGCGAAACGACACTCGTATTCCAACGACGCGATACGGGGCGCTTATGCCAGGCACCGGAAGGCTTGTTGGAAAAACTCAGTCCGTATTATCACCAATAGGGTTTACGTAATTCGTTTCCAGTGCAGCTACCACTGTCCACAGTTAATTGTCGCCGCGGGACGCCGCGCATTAAATAAATGCTCGAGAAACTTCTGGAACATCCCCGTCTGCAACGACTCGGCTACTGGCTGAGGGGGACGACTCTTTTCCGGGGGTCCGTGTCGCTATACGACGTGCTGGTGAACCTCATCGACAAACTCATCGTCTATGACATCGATCAGCGGGCTACGGCGGTAGCATTTAGCCTGACGCTTTCGGCCTTTCCGGCCATCATATCTTTCTTTACTTTGATTCCCTACATCCCGGTCGAGGATCTGCAGCCGCAGATCATGGATTTCCTGCGTGAAATCATGCCCAGTAGTATTTACGCCGAGGCCCAGACGACCATCATGGACATCATCAGTCGTCCGCGCCGTGGGATTTTGTCGGTAGGTTTCATTCTTACCATCGTGACTTCCACCAATGGCATGGTATCGCTCATGCGCTCTTTCAATATTGTCTATCGCGACGAAGACACCCGAGGTTTTTTCAAAACGCGTGGCATAGCCTTCATGCTCACACTTTTGCTGGCACTAATAATTTTTCTTTCGGTGGTACTGCTCATCATCGGCGATCACATCATGGATATCCTGAACGACTGGGACATCGTGCGCGAAGCGTGGATCATCGGATTGGTCAACTTCCTGAGGTATCTTACCACGCTGGCTGCGCTCACTATCGGCGTGTCACTGATCTATCGCGTCGCCCCCGACCGGAACGTTCGAATGTCGTTTTTCAACGTAGGAGCCTTCATTGCTTCGGCCCTGATCGTATTGGCTACCTTCGCTTTCTCTTATTATCTTTCCAATTTCGGTACTTACAACAAACTCTACGGCTCCATCGGTACCATGATCGCCTTCATGATTTGGATTTACCTGATCGCCTTGCTGCTGATATTCGGTTTCGAAATAAATGCCAGCATTCTCATGGCGCAAGGTGAGGAGGACGAGGGTGAACTCAGTGAGGACGTCGGCAAACAATAAATGCCGACCTTATCAGATCGGCATTATATACATTACCCTAACCCATAAAAGTCGGTATTCAATATTCTCCGTATCGAATACCGATTGCCTAGATTGTATCGAATACCGTGCCAGTTTTTATAGGGATAAATTATGAATGATGAGTGATTAGTGATTTTGTTATGGAAGAGAAAAGCGTAGTTCGTAGAAAGTCGTTTGATTTCGCTGTGCGGGTGGTGAAGTTATGCCAGTTCGTCAGCAAGAACCATCATGAATTTGTCCTGACTAGGCAGTTACTAAAATCTGGTACTTCAATTGGAGCAAATGTCAGAGAATCTAACAATGCGGAATCTGGGGCTGATTTTATCCATAAATTCAGCATAGCGCAGAAAGAGTGCGATGAAACACTTTATTGGCTGGAACTTTTGAAAGCCACAGACTATCTTACTGAAAATGAGTACGGCTCTATGTACGAAGATTGTGAAGAATTGATGAAAATAATCAGAAGCATAATCTTGACCAGAAAAGCCAATCTGAAAAACGATAAACTGAAAAAAGGATAATTCTCATCACTCATCACTCATCATTAATTGAAGCCGCTTGTTTCTGTCATCTGCACCGCCTACAACCACGAAGATTTCGTGATCGAAGCCCTGCGTTCGGTAGTCGGACAAACCTACCGTAACGTGGAACTGATCGTGATCGACAACGCCAGTACCGATGGCACCGCGCAAAGAATCGAGGAATTTTGCCAAGAAAATCCCGGCGTCCGTTTAATTGCCAATAATTGCAATAAAGGACTTTGCGTGGCCTTCAATCAGGGCCTTCGCCTTGCCAGTGGAAAGTACATGATTGACTTGTCTGCTGATGACGTGCTATTGCCCAATCGTATCGCCCGGCAGGTAGCTTTTTTTGAGAGCCTGCCGGATGATTATGGCGTAGTATTCTCAAATGCCCAATACTTGAATGCGCAGAGTCGCCCGCTGCACCTCCATTACAAAATTGACGAAAACGGCAAGACGCACGAAAATATAGCCAGCGGCGATGTGTATCGTGCCGTTCTGGAAGAGTACTTCATTTGTACGCCCACGATGATGATGCGCCGTGCGTTACTGGATCGCCTCGGTGGTTACGATGAAACACTTTCCTACGAAGATTTCGATTTTTGGGTGCGGTCAGCGGTGATTTGCAAATATGGCTATCAGGATGAAGTACTTACCCAGAAAAGAATCCTGCGGCATTCGCTATCCAATCTCAGCTACAAACCCGGCAGCGGGATGCTCGAATCCACCTACGCGGTTTGTGAGAAAGCCTACGACCTCAATCGTACCCAAGCAGAGTTCGACGCCCTAGCCAAGCGCATCCGCACATACGTTCGTAAATGTTTCTACGCTCAGGAATTCGAACTGGCCGTTCGTTTTAAAGAACTACTCAACTACATCGAAAATCCCGGATTGGCTACCGAGCTCATTGTGCTGCTCTGCCGAATGCGGCTTCCGATCAGCTGGTTGTACCAGTTCTATTTTAATTGGAAAATAAAAGGCTTGCTTCGTCAGCAAGGGTCGGGGGTAGTTATCAAGTCGGCCGAAAGGTGAGGTTGCTCATCTCCATGTCCCGGTAGGATGTAGTCGTTCAATGAAAACTACCTTCTAACGAAGAATCAGGTCGTCCGCAACGGTCTCGTTACCGCCATCCGACAGCCGGAAGTGCCCACCAAGTCAAGAACTACCATGCTCATAGCTTGATAATTGGAGGACGAAAGCTAAATTTGGGTTTTTGAGGAAACTACTTTACTGAAGTCTTATCCCTCAGAAACCTAGTCAAATATTCACAACCTGGCCTGTCGCCATAATTATCCGCTAGATTTGCCCGCTGAACTACTCCGTATTTATCCTGAAAACCCCGACCCGCGCCGCATCCGGCAGGTAGCCGACTGCCTGCGCGGCGGTGGCCTGGTAATATACCCAACCGATACGGTCTATGGCCTGGGCTGCGACATCCACAACGCCCGTTCGGTCGAGCGGGTGGCGCGCATCAAGGGCGTCAAGCCGCAGAAGAACGATTTCTCGTTCATTTGTTACGATCTGAGCCACATCGCCGACTACGCCCGTGTAAGCAACGCCACTTTCAAGTTGATGAAAAAGGCCCTGCCCGGTCCGTTCACCTTTATTCTGGAAGCAAATAACAACGTTCCCAAACTACTTAACACAAACAAAAAGACGGTAGGAATCAGGGTGCCGGACAACGACATCCCACGCAACTTCGTCCGGGAATTGGGCAACCCAATCATCACCACGTCAATCAAAGACGACGACGAAATCATCGAGTACTCGACCGACCCCGAATTGATTTTTGAAAAGTTTCAAAACCTGGTGGACATCGTCGTGGATGGCGGCTTCGGCGGTAATGTCGGCTCCACCATTGTGGATGCAACGACGGACGACTTCGAGATCATGCGGGAAGGATTAGGCGATTTGTCGCAGTACTTTTGATATTCTGCGGCGACTTTACCATCTTTAGTAATGGTTGAAAAGTACTCGGAGGGGCAAGTAGTTACGGATATTCTGCTGGAATTGCAGTTTTTACCTTGCCTGGAGTACTTCGCTGGTATTCTGCAGTATGGTACGCTCAAGCTGGAAGCCTGCGAAAATCTGCCGCGCCGCAGTCCGCGCAATCGATGTCGTGTGTTGACGGCCAATAAGGTCGACACGCTAACCGTACCGCTCAAAGAAAGTCGCCGGGCCTTACCCATCCGTGATGTCAAGATAGACTACGGACAACCGTGGGTGCGACGGCATTGGGGTTGTTTGCAATCTGCCTACGGTCAATCGCCGTACTTTGAACACTACGCTCCCGATTTTGAAGCCGTTTACGAGCGGGCGCCTGCCTTTCTTTTTGATTTCAACCAAGAATTGCTGACATTATGTCTCAGGTTTTTGGGGATCGGGAAAGAAATTACGTACACTTTGTCATACGAGACTGCCGTTAAGAAAACAGTTTTCGATGCCAGATCGCTGATTAATCCCAGGAATAGTGACGAAACAGTACTTTTTTACCAAAAAATCCCGTATTACCAGACCTTTGGCAATGATTTTGTACCAAATTTGAGTATTATTGACTTACTGTTTAATCAAGGTCCTGAATCTCCCCTCATTCTCAGACAGTCGGCTATTTGGCCCCAATCGGCTTGAATGAACAAAGCCTGACGAAGATTCGTTGTAAAAAAATCAGAAGATATTCCACTTTTCAGACTATACATGGAAGCTAAATTCTCAAATCGAGTAAAAGAAGTGATTACCCTTAGCCGGGAAGAGGCCCTCCGTTTGGGCCACGACTTTATCGGCGCAGAGCATTTGCTCTTGGGGATGATTCGTGAGGGCGATGGCGTGGCCATTGGTTTATTGAAGAAATTGGGCGTTTCCCTGGAAGAGGTTCGGCTCACCATTGAGCAGGCTACCAAGGGCTCGGCTACTAATAATGTAAAAAACCTACAGAATATTCCGTTGACCCGTCAGTCGGAAAAAGTGTTGAAAATCACTTACCTGGAAGCTAAAATATTCAAAAGTCCGCTTATCGGTACGGAGCATTTGCTGCTCTCGATCCTGCGCGACGAAGACAACGTGGCTACCCAAATTCTGCATAGGTTCAATGTCAACTACGAAGTCATTAAGGAAATGTTAGAATACCAATCATCAGGAACTCCGCCCCGCATGGGGTCGGATACCGACGACGGCGATGAAGATCCCCGCTCCGGTATGTTCGGCAGCGGTGGTTCGTCAAGCAAAGAATCCAAGGGCGGCGAGAAATCCCGCACTCCAGTGCTGGACAATTTCGGTCGCGATCTTACCAAATTAGCCGAAGTCGGTAAACTTGATCCC
>NZ_JBGSXF010000159.1:0-4469 GCF_041751555.1 Persicitalea sp.
TCGATGGCGATGACCTGCGTACCAACGTGCAGGAAAATGGCGACTGCGCCCAAAATCAGGTGGGGAAATTTGAAAATGCTGGTCTTACCAGCGTTGGCCTCGGCCAATTCAGGGCTTTCCTGCTCGGTGTTGAGCTCAGGCAGAGGGGAATAATAAACCAGTATTCCCAGAATGAAAAGAATCGTCCCGACGGTGGCATAAGGCGTAATAACGCGACGGATCAATTCGTCGAGGGCCGCGTTGCGCTCGGCGTCGCCCATAGTCGCCAATTGCTGGAAGAGGTCGGAGTCGGTCGGCCGCAGAATCACAGCGGCAAAGAGAAGTGGGGCCAGAATACCCGCCGCCTTGTTGGCGATGCCCATGATACTGATGCGCTGCGCCGCTCGCTCTTTGGGACCAAGGATGGTGATGTACGGATTGGCGGCTGTCTGCAAAATAGCCAGCCCGACCCCAATCATGAATAATCCCAGCAGAAAAATCTCGTAGGTACGCGAATAAGCCGCCGGAACGAAAATGAACGCCCCCAGCGCCATGGCCCAAAACCCGACCATCATTCCTTTCTTGAAACCCGCCGCTTTGAGCAGATAAGCCGCCGGCACCGACATCACGAAGTAGGAAATATAGAAGGCAAACGCGACCAGATACGACTGAAAACTGGTCAGTTCGCAGGCAATCTTGAAATAAGGAATCAGGATCGCGTTTACCCACGATACGAAGCCGAAAATAAAAAAAAGTACCCCAACAATCAGGATAGAAATAATGGTGTCGCGCTTGCTCAGCGAACTGGCATCGACAGTGGTTGAGGGCATTTTTTATGGAGTTGTTTAGAGTTTAGTTGTTTAGGCGGGGCCGCTGCGGCGTACCGACCCCATGGCGTTTAACCGAAAGCCATTTACACCGTTGGCGCCCAACCCTTCTCATAATCTCGTTTCCAAAGCTTCATCGCTTCCTTATTATTTTTGATATGTCCATTACTGGGATCTACTTCCAAAGTACTACCCGAACGCTGAGCGATATTTCCTAACTGACAGAGTAAGGTACTTTGATGTCCGGCTACAATGTCGGATTTGAGGGCAACGCCTTTGGTTATCCCATCGTGAAAGTTCTGGAAGTGAAAGGCGTCTAAAGCTTGCGAGGGGTTCATTTTGTTACGCGGGTCGATCTGCAAGTCGTTCTCTACTTCCTTGACCAGTTTATTTTCTAGATCATAAATCTTGTAAGAGTTACCGCTCTCAATCAATAAGGAGCCTTCTTCCCCGTAGAACATGACGCCCACCGAGTTGCCCTCGATCCGGCGACCGTTACAACTCCGCCCTTCCCAGGTCATAGCCGTATTATTCGGAAATTCCAGCGAAATCACTTGCGTATCGGGTGTTTGCCAGTCATCCTGGTAGCGGTAGCGTCCGCCGGACGAGGTAACTTGGGTGGGGTAATCTACGCCCAGGCCCCAGCGCATGAGGTCAACCATGTGAGTACCGTTGTTGAGGGCTTCACCCGTTCCCCAATTCCAGAACCAGTGCCAGTTGTAGTGAATCAGGTTGTCCTGGTAGGGCTTGCGTGGCGCGGGGCCTTGCCAGAGGTCGTAGTTGAGCCATTCGGGAACGGGTACCTGCTTACCGATGCCGATGGAAGGGCGGTTGTTGGTGTACCAGCCTTTGGCAAAATAAGGTCGCCCGATGGTGCCGCCCTGCACTTCGGCGATGCCCGCCGCCACATTGGGCCACGAGCGACGCTGGTTGCCCATCTGGATGACGTTCTTGTATTTCTTGGCCACCGCCACCAGCATTTCGCCTTCGTTGGGGTTGTGACTGCAGGGCTTTTCGAGGTAAACGTGCTTGCCTGCCTTCGATGCCAGAATAGCCGCCGGAGCATGCCAGTGGTCGGGCGCGGCGATTACCAGGGCATCCATATCTTTGTTTTCCAGAGCTTTGCGAAAGTCGGGAATTGCGTTGGGCGCTCTCTTTGTCAGGTCGGCAACCGTTTGAATACATTTATCGGCGGCGCGGGTGTCCACATCTGAAATACTGATCACCTCAAAGTTAGGCTGAACGGCGAAATTAGAGGCCAAAGCCAGCCCTCGACTGTTGACACCCATCAAGCCCAACATTACCCGTTCGTTAGCCCCCAGGATGCGGGCGTAACTTTTCGGACTGAAGGCGGGAAGCATTCCGCCCAGCGATAGCGCGGCGGTGCCAGTTAGGGCTTTCTTAACAAAATCGCGGCGTGAGTTGGCTTGGAGTGTCATAGTATTGGAGAATGTCTGAATTTAATTTCTTTTAGATTGTGCCTTTTTCATCACGCTTTCCAGCGTTACCGCCGCGCCACCTTGCCGCTTGCTTTCGTCGGCAGCTTCCATGAATGCGTAAATTTCCAGCGTTTCCTGCGGAGAAACGGGCGGTTTTCCACTTTCAAAAAATTGGATTATTTCTTTTAGCAAAGGCTCGTATCCTGCATAAGGGCCGAGTACTACATTGCCGTTCTGCGTGAAAACCGTCCCACCGTACTCATGTTTGCCGGAGCGGGTTCCGCGGAAAGTACCGACGCGGCCATCGGCCCACAAGCCTACTACAATGTCAGTCTGTTCGGTGTAGATGCGCTTTACGCTTTGGCAACCTGTTCCCATGACAGTAAACAGCGGCTCGACGCCGTGGATGCCGTACCAGAATAAATCGGGATGTGTTTTTTCGAGCGAAGCCGGACTGAACGTGTCCGCTCCTACGACTGTACTCTTATCCAAACCCTCGATTCCTTTAGTATAGCGTAGCGACGAAGCTGAGAAGAGGGGCACGTTATACCGCTCCGAAGCTTCGAAAATAGCCACTGCGTCGGCCAGCGAACCCGCGATGGGCTTGTCCACGAATACCCGCTTGCCCGCTTTCAGTACAGGAAGTACCTGTTCCAGGTGCGGACGACCGTCGTTGGTTTCCAAAAGCACCACATCTACTTTATCCACTAAGGCAGGAATGGAATCCACGATTTCTACGCCTAACTTTTTCACGGTTTCGGTGTATTCAGGAACGCGCTTTGTGCTGGATTCGATGTCGGGACTACCTTTCGGGTAAGCGGCCACGACGCGGTAGCCCATGTAAGCGGTATCGGGTTCAGCGGCGTTGAGTACTTTGGCGAACGCCACGCTATGCGAGGTGTCGAGGCCAATGATGCCGACCCGCTTGCCCGCCAGGCTTTGCAGATCCCCAAAATTGAGAGCGGAAAGCCCTAGGCCGGTAATCGCGGCTGACTTCATGAATGTTCTTCGGTCTTGGTTGTACCTCATAGGTTAATGAAAGACGATTGAATCCGTCCTCTACCTTTTGCTTTAAGGATTATTTACTAATTGCGCTGCGCAATAGGACACGTCAAATTGTGCGTAAGGGTTTCCCCAAAGAGTCGGCCGCAACCAAGATACCCCAAGACAACGTATATTGGTCTGACTGTTTTATCTGAAAAAATCTTTTTACGGAAAACTTAAAAATTCTTTTTATGCTAGTTAAAAAACTGACCTACTTTACCGCCTTGCTCCTATTGTTTGTTGCGGCGGCCTGTGGACCCGACAACAAGCCCGACTCGGAGAAGTCGGCCGAAGAAGTAAAAGAAGACAAAGACGAGTGGAAATACGCCTCACTACCCATCAGCCATCAGAAGTGGGACGATCTGCTTAAAGCTCACGTCAACGACAAGGGCCGCGTGGACTACAAAGGCATGGCCGAAGACGAAGCCAAACTCGACGAGTATCTGGCACTACTCAGCAATACGCCCGTCGTGAAGGGCGAGTGGACCGAAGACCAGGAAATGGCCTACTGGATCAACGCTTACAATGCCTACACGGTCAAGCTGATTTTGAAAAACTACCCCGTGGAAAGTATCAAGGACATTGGCCCCGACTTGCAGGCGACTTTCGTCAACACGCCCTGGGACATCAAGTTTTTTGAGATTGGGGACAAAAAGTACGACCTTAATAAAATCGAGCAGGGAACGCTCCGTAAACGCTTCAAGGACGATCCGCGCTTTCACTTTGCGTTGGTCTGTGCTGCTAAATCATGCCCCGACCTGCGTCAGGAAGCCTATGTTCCTGAGATTCTGGACGAACAGCTCCGTGATCAGGGCAAGCAATTTATTAACGATCCGGCTAAGAATAAGATCATAAGTGCCAATGAAGCCCAAATCTCGCCTTATTTCGATTGGTACAAGAAGGACTTTAAGCGCGGCGACGATACGGTAGTCGACTGGGTCAATGAGTACGCCAATACCAAGCTGAACAAAGACGCCAAAATTACCTTTATGGACTACGACTGGTCGCTAAACGATCAGGAAAAGTAAAGCAGCCTTTCCATTACTCGTTCACCAGCAAATGCACGATCCGGCAGGCGTTTCCGACGCTTGCCGGATTTTTTGTGTCAGCGATGGTTAGTTTGAGGGTGTGCTTTCCGGGTTTCAGCTCATCATCCAGCAACAGGTACCACGGCAAGTGC